>DATEDS010000202.1:0-3930 GCA_035281565.1 Gemmatimonadota bacterium | reverse complement strand
CCCGTTGTCGATCCCGACCGCCGCGACCGGAACGCCGGGCGGCATCATCGCGATCGCGAGGAGGGCATCGATGCCCCTCAGGGGGCCGGCGCCCACCGGGAGCCCGATCACCGGGAGCCGCGTATGCGCGGCCATGACACCGGGGAGGGCGGCCGCCAGGCCGGCCGCCGCGATCACCACCCCGTAGCCGGCCGCCTCGGCCCCCCGAGCCAGCTCCGCCACCCGTTCGGGGGTCCGATGAGCGGAGGCGACCTCCACGTGGTACCCGACTCGTGCTTCGCGGAGGACCTTCTCGGCCCTCTCGACCACGACTCGATCGGACTCGGAACCGGCCACGATCAGAATCCGCGGCCGCTCGCCATCCGCCTTCCTCTTCTCTCCGGTCATCCGGCCCTACGTGATCCAGTCGTGGAAGTCGTCACTGATCTGTCCCCGGCGTTTGTACCGCAGCATCGCGTCCTGGCACGAGCAGACGCAGGCCGCATCCGGTAACAGCTCCAGCAGCAGCGACGTGAACTCCGGCAATCGCTCCAGGGCCGCGTCCACCTTTCGCCGGCGATCCTCGTCGTCGATTCCGGCCACGCCCTCGGCGTAAGCGGTGACGTAGGTCACCGGGTGGTAGCACATCTCGAGCTCGCGAGCCAGGAACGCCTCGGGGGCGAGGGTCATCCCCACCAGGTCGGCTCCCATTCCCTGGAGCATCCGGACCTCGGCCGGCGTCTCGAAGCGTGGCCCCTCGCAGACCGCGTAGACCACGCTCTCGACGACCTCTTCGCCGAGGATCTCCAGGACGTGCCGCAGCGACCGCTCCAGGGACGGACAGAAGACCGGGCGCGGACGCAGCAGGCCGATCCCCAGGTTCTCGAAAAAGGTCGTCGCCCGGTGCCGGGTGAGGTCGATGAGATCGGCCGGCAGGACGAACTGCCCGACCCGGAACCGCGTGCTCAGCGCGCCCGGGCCGCTCCAGGCGACGATCCGGCTCACGCCGAGCTCCTTGAGGCCCCAGATGTTGGCCCGGTAGTTCACGAACGGAGCCGAGACACGGTACTCCTTTTCCCCGTGGCGGGGCAGGACGAAGAACCGGTGCCCGGCGCTCTCCAGGAACAGGATCGGAGACGAGCACCCGAAGGGGGTCTCCTTGACCATGACATCGACGAGGGAACCCAGCCGGTCCCGCGCCAGCTGGTACACCTTGCCTCCCGCAATGAAGGCCACGTCGCTGAAATGGTCGTCGACTTCCCCGGAAAGGATACGCGGCAGGACCTCGGTTCTCGGCTCTTCGACCACGGTGTGACCTCAGCCGTACCTGATGCCGCTGACCGGAAGGGCGCTCATGAGGGGGCGGCTAGCGAGCCGAGTCCCGCTCCGGGATGCTCGCCTCCACTCGCGCCAGCCGTTCCAGCGCATCCAGGGCAGCCTCCTTCTCCGCCTCCTTCTTCGTGCGCCCCCACCCTGAGCCGAGCGGCTCGCCCTCGAGCCACACCTGGCACCGGAAGTTGACATCCTCGCGGCCCCGGGGGGCGGAGCCGGCGCGACTCGTCCGGTAGGTGAGCTGGCCGCGCCCCAGCTCGTGAATCGTCTCCTGGAGCCGGTTCTTGGCGGTATGGAAACCCTCGTCGTGCTCGAGGTCCAGCGACAGCACATGATCGTGGATGAAGCGGCGGGCGACCTCGAGCCCGCCGTCCAGGTACAGCGCTCCGATCACGGCTTCCAGCGAATCGGCCGCGATCTTCCGACGGCCGCCTCCGGCAAGCAGGTTCTGGTCGTCGCCGGTCACGATGCAATCGGGCAACCCGATCTGCTCGCTGGCCCCCGCCAGGAAGCGGCGCGAGATGATGTGCGCGCGGAGTTGGGAGAGGGTTCCTTCCTGGGCGTCGGGATGACGCGTGAACAGCCACTCGCTCACGATCAGGTTCAGGATGGAGTCACCCAGGAACTCCATCCGCTCGTACGATTGGCCGCGATTGCTCGACTGCACGAGGGACGACGGGTGCGTGGTGGCCCGGACGAGCAGATCGGGGTCCCGGAAGGGATGGCCCAACACCCGCGTGAGGTCGGTCAGCCGGTCTCTCCCGCGGGGTTCCGGAGACCCGCCGGTCAGCCTGGCCAGCCACCGACGCAGGTTCATCGGGCTACTCCTCGAAGCGCTTGAGCGCCAACGTCGCGTTGTGGCCTCCGAACCCGAACGAGTTCGTCAGCGCGGCACGGACGGGCCGCTCGCGCATCTCGTTCGGGACGCAATCCAGGTCGCAGGCGGGGTCAGGGTTCTCGTAGTTGATCGTCGGCGGGACTTTGCTCTCGGCGAGGACCATGGACGTGATCACGAACTCCAAACCGCCCGCCCCTCCGAGCAGGTGACCGGTCATCGACTTGGTCGAGCCGACCATGAGCTCGTACGCGTGATCACCGAAGACCGTCTTGATGGCCTCCGTCTCGTACGCGTCGTTGAGGGGTGTGGAGGTACCGTGAGCGTTGATGTAATCGATCTCCGTGGGATCGAGCCCGGCCTCGTCCAGCGCGCGCTGCATCGCGCGCGCCGCGCCTTCCCCGTGCGGCGACGGGGCGGTGATGTGATGGGCGTCGGCGGTCATTCCGATCCCGACCACCTCGGCGTGGACGGTCGCTCCGCGGTCGCGCGCCCGATCGAGGTCCTCGAGGATCACCATGCCGGCCCCTTCGCCCAGGACGAAACCGTCGCGCTCCGCGTCGAACGGCCGACTGGCCCGCTCGGGTTCGTCGTTGCGCGTCGACATCGCCTTCATGGCCGCGAACCCGCCGATCGACATCTCCGTCACCGCGGCCTCTGTTCCGCCCGCGATCATCACGTCGGCGTCGCCGTGCTTGATGAGTCGGAACGCGTCCCCGATCGCGTGGGCGCTGGAAGCGCAGGCGCTCACCGTGCAGTAGTTGGGACCCTTGGCGCCAAACCGCATGGAGACCATGCCGCTGGCCATGTCGGGGATCATCATCGGAATGTAGAAGGCGCTGATCCGGGAGGGGCCGCCGTCCAGATAGCGCCGGTTCTGCTCCTCGTGGGTAGCGATTCCGCCGATTCCCGAACCGATGATCACGCCGACGCGGTTCGGGTCCTCCTTCCCCATGTCGATTCCGCTGTCCTCCATGGCCATGATCGAGGTCGCCATGGCGTACTGGGTGAAGAGGTCCTGGCGGCGCGTCTCCTTCTTCTCGATCCAGACCAGGGGATCGAACCCCTTGACTTCGGCGGCAATCCGGGTGTCGAACGCGCTCGGATCGAAGCGCGTGATCGGGCCGACGCCGGGGATCCCGGCGAGCAACGCCTTCCACGAAGAGGCGAGATCATTGCCAAGGGCGCTGATCAGACCCATGCCCGTGACCACGACACGTCGTCCCATCAGCCGCTCGCCGCCTCCGGACGGGGCGGGCGTCCCCTCACTCGGAGGTCTTGTTCTTCAGGTAGGAGACGGCCTCTCCGACCGTGGTGAGGCGTTCGGCGTCCTCGTCCGGGATCTCGATGTCGAACTCCTCCTCGAACGCCATGACGAGCTCGACCGTGTCCAGCGAATCGGCTCCCAGATCCTCCACGAACGAGGCGTCCGAGGTCACCTTCTCCCCGTCCACCCCGAGATTCTCCACGATGATCTCCTTGACGCGATCGTCCACCGACATCGGCATCCTCCCATTTCAGTTTCGTACGCGGATTGCAGTGTAACGAAGAAAGCGACGGTCATCGAGTCAGGCCGCCGTCCACGCAGATGACCTGCCCGGTAATATAGTCGCTGAGCGACGACGCGAGGAACAGGACGAGATTCGCCACGTCCTCGGCCGTTCCCAGCCGACCGGCGGGGATCCGCTCCTCGTACGCGGTCCGGGTGGCCGGGTCCAGGGCGGCGGTCATGTCGGTCTCGATGAAGCCCGGCGCAACGACGTTGACCGTCACGCCGCGTGACG
>DATEDS010000201.1:0-11312 GCA_035281565.1 Gemmatimonadota bacterium | reverse complement strand
AGGGGTGGCAGGCCATGCTCCGGCGCGGCGAGGAATGGCGCTACGACCGTGCGGCGGCCGCCGCACGGTACGTGGCCGAGGACTCCCTGTACGGGCGGGACCTGGTCCAGCTCCAGAGCGGGGAGTGGGTGCCGATCGGGCGGCCCGCGCCGTCCGTCGACCTGACGTTCGGGTTGCCGGCGCTCCGCTGAGCGACCGGCCTAGACCTGCGAGAGGCCGGCCGGGAAGAGGGGCGCGTCCTTTCCCACCCAGTCCAGACGCCCGGAGGGATACGTCCCCAGGACCCGCAGGAACCCCGCCCGGCGCCCCAGCGCCCTGAGCGCCCGTCGCCCGGAATCGGTGGACGGCTCGCCGAAGAAGTCGACGTAGAAGAGGTACTCGAACGGTCTCCCCCGGACCGGCCGGGACTCGATCTTGGCCAGGTCCAGACCGGCCTCCGCGAATCCGCCCAACGCCCGGTAGAGGCTCCCCGGCTCGTTGGTGACGTGGAACACGATCGAGGTCTTGACCGGCCCCGTGGCATCCGGTCGGTAGGCGCGCTCGATGCCCTCCAGCTCGTGGTCGGGGGTCGAGAGCAGGAAGAAGCGCGTATAGTTGGCGGGGTCGTCCTCGAGGTTTTCGGCCAGGATCTTGGCTCCGTAGTGGCTGGCGGCGCCACGTCCCGCGATCGCCGCCGCGTTCGTCTCACGTTCCCGGATCAGCATCCGGACGCTCCCCGCCGTATCGTACGTGGCGATCGCGCGCAGTCTCGGATGGCGCTGGAAGAACGTCCGGCACTGATCGAGCGCGACCGGATGCGAGTAGACCCGCTCGACGTCCTCCAGATACGTGCCCAGGGGCGCGATCAGGCAGTGCTCGACGCGCAGGTACACCTCGCCGAGCACGCGGAACCCGAACTGCAGGAGGAGGTCGTAGCTCTCGAAGATCGACCCGACCAGCGAGTTCTCCATCGGGGCCAGGCAGGCGTGGGCCTCGTGGCGGCCGACGGCGCTGAACATCCGCGCCAGGTCCGGTGTCGCGACCACGTGGTGCGGTCGGTCCAGGAGCTTGCCGACGGCCTCCTCGCTGAAAGAGCCCTGCTCGCCCTGGATCGATACGCGGAGGGGTCGCGGAAGGGGCATGAGGCGTGAGTCTCGGAGCCGACCCGCGGCCCGTCAAGCGAGCCCAGCGGCTCAGCGCGGACGCCCGAGCGCGGCGGAGACCCTCTCGCCCAGCAGCTCCAGCCGCTCGACCGGCTCGTTGCTGAAGACGAGACGGAGGTAGCGATCGGCCGTCGGACCGCCCCAGTCACGCATCGGGGTCGCGGCGACCCGTCCCCGCTCGAGGAGGAGCCGGGACGCGCTGAAGGAATCGTGCCCGAGCGAAGCCACGTCGAGGAGCTGGGACCAGCCGCCGGCCGCGGGAACGGTGGCGTAGCCTTCCAAGGAGGCGCAGAGCGCGTCTCGTCGGCGCTCCCACTCGGTGCGGCAGCGGTGGAACTCCTCGTCGGGAGCGCGCAGCGCCGCCCTGGCACCGGCCTGCGAGATGCCGGTCGCGGTGACGGTGTTGTAGATGTGGACGCGGGCGATCCCGGCCGCGAGCCCGGGCGGGGCCACGACCCACCCGATCCGCCAGCCGATCATCCGGAATTCTTTGGAGACCGAGCCCACCGTGACCGTCCGCTCGGCCATGCCCGGCAGCGTGGCGGGATGGATGACGGCCCGGCCGTCGAAGACGATCCGCTCCATGGCCGCGTTGTAGACGAGCGGCAGGTCGCGTTCGAGGCACAGGCCCGCCACGGCCGCCCACTCCTCACGGCTCAGGACCGCCCCGGTGGGGATGGACGGGTTCATGAGGAAGATCAGGCGGGACCGAGCGGACACCGCGGTCCGGAGCGCGTCCAGATCGAGCCGCCAGCTCCCGCCCTCCGGGCGGAACGGGACCAGCCGCGGGACGGCGCCGGCCAGCCGCACCCGGTAGATCATGCCCGCGTAGGTGGGGTCGGTGAGGATCACCTCGTCGCCCGGCTCGGTGAGGGCCAGGAGCGCGTCGAGCATCCCCTCGGTGCCACCGCAGGTCACGACGACGTCCGCCGGGTCGCACGGATGCCCGGTCGCGCGGCGGTGACGCTCGGCGATCGCCCGGCGGAGCTCCGCCCGGCCCGTGAACGGCAGGTAGCTGTTGTCCTCGTCCCGGCCTACGGCCTCGCGCGTGGCGGCGATCGCCTGGTCGGGCGGCGGCAAGTCGGTATCGAGGTTCTCCAGCCGGAGAATCTCCGGATCGTGGCCGGCGGCTTCGGCCACGCGATCGATCGAGAATCCGGGAATTCCTTCCAGGCGGCGGGCTCGATCCATGTCCCCAATCTACGCCCGGTGCGGATCAGAGGACGTCTTCCATCGACTGCGCCTCCGGATCCTCGCGGCGCCAGGCCCGCCAGTAGGACTCGAGCCGATCGACGAACGCCGGTGCCTCCTCGGCGTAGAGCCGCTCGCCGAGCGGCCGCGCCCGGGCCTGGAGGGCCACGCACCGTCCCGAGACGAGCTCGGCCAGCAGCTCTCCGGCGGCGCCGTTGGCGAACGGGGGATCGAACCCGTGCACCACCCGGGCCACTTCGGAGAGGTCGTGGGCCTCGCCGAGGACGTCCGACAGTTCGTGGAGCGTTTCCGTCGCCGGTTTCAGCAGGTCGGGCCAGACGGCCTGCAGGATTCGCATCTGGTACCACAGGTACTTGACGCTCTTCCGCCAGTCGTGGAACCGCTGGGGAGTGGGATCCTCGAAGGCGGCGCGCATGCGCCGGCCGCCCTGGCGGTAGATCCGTTCGAGGCCCGGCCGCAGGGCGTCGAAGCCGGTCGCCTCGATCGGCCACTTCTCGGGTCGTCCTGCCGCGTCCCGGAGGGTCGCCAGAGCGGCGCTCCGCTCCTCCGAGGCCGGGAACGCCGCCACCCGCGCGCGGCGATCGGCGCGGAGGATCGATTCCACGTCCCGGAAGGCATCGTGGGCGAGGAGGTCCCGGTGCCGGGTCACCAGCCCCCGGAAGCCGGCGTGACGGGCATGGGCGTCCCGGAAGGGGGCGAGGGCGCGCCCGACGTCCCTGAACCGGGCGTTTTCGAGCGTGTAAAAGGCCGGCTCGACCTCACCCCTCGCCAGACGCAGCACGGCGCGTACCTTCTTGAGTCGTTTGCGGGCGTCGTGGACCGCCTCTTGCGGATCCGGACGGCACGTAACGAGGTCGGCCACGGCCGCGTCGAGCTGCTCGCCGGCGATCCGCCGCAGACCCCGGCCGAGAGGCTCGTCCTTCGCGAGTCGGTACTGCATCGGAACCGGTGAGGTTAGGGGGATGGAGGAACCGTTTCCAGCCCGGCGGTCACACTTTCTTCAAGAAAAGGCCTCACTTCGGCAAGAGGCCCCAAGCATGCTGGTCGACCGACTCCAGGAGGTTCCTTGAGAGCGCAGATCGAACCCATGGTCGCACGCCGGCCGGAGATCCAGCTCGCCCCCGGCTTCCCGCTGCGCGTGGGTGCGGTGGACATGGGGTCGAACGCCATCCGCCTGCTGGCCGCCGAGTTCATCGCTCCGACCACGTACACGGAGCTGGTCAGCGAGCGGATCCCCGTCCGGCTGGGTCACCGGGTCTACCAGACGGGTCGGCTCGAAGCCGACGCCATCCGGGGGGCGGTGCTGTCGATGCACCGTTTCGCGGATATTCTCCGGCAGCTTGGAATCGAGCACTACCGGGCGGTGGCCACGAGCGCGGTCCGCGAGAGCCGGAACGGCCAGAAGCTGATCGAGAGTGTCCGGCGCGAGACCGGACTCACCCTGGAGGCGATCAGCGGGGTCGAGGAGGCGCGGCTCGTCCACGGGGCGGCGCGTCATCGCCTGCGGCTCGGCTCCGAGCCGTGGGCGATGGCCGACCTGGGTGGGGGAAGCCTCGAGTTCGCGGTCGTGGACCGGGAGGGCGTCCTGGCCAGCGAGTCGCACACGATCGGCTCGGTCCGGCTGCTCGAGCAGTTCGAGAGGGTCGAGAAGCTGGGCCCCTTCCACCGCCTGGTCGAGGAATACCTCGCCGGACTCCGGCTGATCAGCCTGGCCCGCGCCGACGGGGTCGTCGGCTTCTACGCGACGGGCGGCAACATGGAGGACCTGGCCCAGCTCGCCGATGCCCCCGCCGACGAGAACGGCGTCCGGGTGGTACGACTCTCCGATCTGGAGCGGATCATCGACGAGCTCGTCGCGCTCACCGTCGAGGAGCGGATCGAGGAGCTGGGGCTCAAGCCCGACCGGGCCGACGTGATTCTTCCGGCGGCCATCGTCTACGCCCGGGCGGCACAGTTGATTCACCGGGACGAGATCCACGTCCCGCGCGTCGGCGTCAAGGAGGGCACCCTGTTCGACCTCGTCGAGGGCGTCACGAAGCGCAGCGATCATCTGGCGCGCCACGAACGCGACGTCCGGGCGGGAGCGGTCGCCTTCGGTCGGCGTTTCATGTTCGACGAGGCGCATGGCGTCCACGTGGCCCTCCTGGCGGAGCGGATGTTCGACGAGCTGGAGGAGCTCCACCGCCTGGGCCCCCGCGACCGGGAGATCCTGCGGGCGGCCGCGGTCCTCCACGACATCGGTCTACAGATCAGCTACAGCGGGCATCACAAGCACGCCCAGTATCTCATCCGCCACACCGAGCTCCCCGGTCTCTCCGTCGAAGAGGTCGAGCTGGTGGCCAACGTCGCCCGGTACCACCGCCGCGCCGACCCCAGCAAGGACCACGAGCCGTACGGGGCGCTGAAAAAGGCCGATCGGAAGCGGGTCAAGAAGCTGGCCGCCCTGCTGCGCCTGGCGGATGCGCTCGACCGCGAGCACATGCAGAAGGTCGCTCACGTCGAGGTCGAGACGATGGGGGACGACGAAGTGGTCCTGAGGATCGAAGGCCAAGGGGACCTGGCGATCGAGCTCTGGGCGCTGGGGCGCAAGGCCCGGCTGTTCGAGGAGGTCTTCGGGAAGGAGGTGCGGACGAATGATCGAGCCGATGCCGGCCACTGAGAGCCCGACGCTGGCCCCTGAAACCCCGCTGCCGGGACGGCTGATCGCCGTCGAAGGCGTAGACGGATCGGGGAAGTCGACCCAGATCGACCTGCTGTACAAGTGGCTCCGCAGCCACGGGCGGAAGGTCTTTTTCAGCGAGTGGAACTCGAGCGAGCTCGTCGTGGAAGCCACCCGCAAGGGAAAGCGGCGGATGCTGCTGACTCCGACCACCTTCAGCCTGATCCACGCCACCGACTTCGCCGACCGCTATGAACGCCAGATCCTGCCCATGCTCAAGGCCGGATACATCGTCCTGTGTGACCGCTACATCTTCACGTCGTTCGCGCGGGACCGGGCGCGTGGGTGCAACACGGAATGGTTGCGGGAGGTGTACGGGTTCGCCCGCGTGCCGGACGTCACGTTCTACTTCCACCTCCCGGTCGAAACGGCGCTGGATCGGTTGACCCGTTCCCGCCAGCAACCCAACTGGTTCGAGGCCGGGATGGATCTGGGGCTTTCGATCGACATCCTGGAAAGCTTCCGCATGTTCCAGGGCCGGGTCACCGACAACTACATGCAGCTGGTGGAGGAGTACGGCCTGGTCAAGCTGGATGCGACGGCACCCATCACCGAGCAGCAACGCCGTGTGCGGGAAGTCCTGATCCGGTCGATCGACCTGGAGCAGTTCCCGTCGCGGATCGAGCACGTCGTCCACGCCGATTACGGTGCGGCGCCGGCAGTGTTCGAGGAGGACTGGCGCGACGCGGAGGGGGAATGGTGACGGGGAAGCAGTCCTATCAGCACGGGTTGCCGGGCGTCGATCTGGAGGAGCTGGCCGGGACTTTGATCGTGATCGAGGGACCCGACGGCTCCGGCCGCTCGAGCCAGATCTGGCTCCTCTCCCGGTGGCTCGAGGAGCGCGGGTTCGCCGTCGAGCAGATGGGTCTCAAGCGCTCGAAGCTGGTGGCCAACGAGCTCGAGCAGGCCAAGCAAGGGAACGTGCTGAGCCCACGGACGATGGCCCTCTTCTACGCCACCGACTTCTACGACCAGCTCGAGAACCGGATCGTCCCCGCGCTGCGGGCCGGCATGGTCGTCCTCGCCGACCGCTACATCTACACGCTCATGGTGCGCGACATGGTCCGCGGGGCCCGCATCGAGTGGCTCGAGCCCCTGTACTCGATGGCCATCGTCCCCGACGCCGTCTTCCTCCTCGATACCTCGCCCCAGAACATCCTGGAGCGGACCCTGGGCTCGCGCGGCAACCTCGACTACTGGGAATCCGGGATGGACCTCGGAATCGCGCGCGAGTGGTACGACAGCTTCATGGAGTACCAGCGCCGGACCCGCGAGAAATTCTCCGAGCTGGTGGCCCGCTACGAGCTCCAGACCGTCGACGGCAACCGCTCGATCGGCGAGATCCACGAAGACCTGAAGACCAGGATCCAGGACCTGCTCGGCGCCTCCACCCCGGTCTGACCCCTCCCCGCGGGCACTGTTCACAGTTTGTTCATTGTTTGGTTGCAATTTTGTCGCCATTATGTAGCAAAATGGTGCCAATTCCGCATTACACACGTCACGAATGCGCCTAGACTGGAAGGCGGGAAAATGGAATGGGTCCATGTGCTCGGTGGTTTGGGAAAGGACTTCTAGGCCTCGCCCTTCTGCCGGCGTTCGCAGCTCGGCTCCCGGCGCAGACCGTGAGCGCCTCGGGGGTCGACAGCGTGAGGGTCCGAGGAAATCTCCAGGCGCAGTTCAATACCACGTCCGCCGCCGACGAGCCCGACTCTGAATGGCTGATTCGGCGCGCCCGGATCGGAGTGGGCGCCTGGTCCGGGGGGTGGCTTTACGCGTTCGTGGAGGGGGATTTCGGGCGTGGGGACGCGATCCTGACCGACGGGTTCGTGACGCTTCAGTTCGACCCCCGCCTCGTCCTCCGCGCGGGACAGTTCAAAGTCCCCTTCGACGAGCTCGAGCTGATCTCGAGCCGCGAGCTGCCGGTGATCGAACGGGATCCCTTGCCTCGCGGGGCCGTGGGACAGAGCCCCTTCAGCCTGCTGGACGACCTGGGCTACAGCAGGCGCGACATCGGGCTCGAATGGGGCGGCCGCTTCGATCGCGTCAGGGCCGCGGCCGGTGTCTTCAATGGCCAGGGGGACAACGAAGAGGAGACGGACGACGGCAAGCAGGTGGCCCTCCGCCTGGATTTCGAAGTGGCCGACGGATGGCACCTGGCAGGAGCCTGGACGGGCCTCCGCCTGAGCGAGCCCCCCGCGGCCGCCGAAGCGACGTGGTACCAGGCCGTGGAACTCGCGGTCCGGGGTGGGGAGTACGCGAAGCCCGGCCCACAGGTGCTCGGCCAGATCTTCTTCGGGGACGATCACGACCCGGCGGTACTGGGCGACGACGACGCCGGCTTCTTCGCTTGGCAGGCGATCGCCGGCTGGCACTTCGCAAGCTACAAGACTCCATTCCTGATCGGCTGGGAGCCGATCGTGCGAGCTGGTCAGACGCGGATCGATGACGGCTCCGTGCTGGTCGACGAAGAGATCGTCGATTTGTCGGGCGCGGAGCCGTCGACCACCGTCCTCACGGGCGGCGTCAACCTGTACTGGAAGGAGCGGATCCGGACCCAGGTCCAGGTGGACTGGGCCTCCTTCGACGGCCACGGAGAGCTGGACGACTCCGACGACGTGGCGCTTCGGATCCAGACGGGATTCGGCTTCTGAGGGCGCGGGGCGCTCCCGCGGCCCGGATCGGTCCATCAACGAAAGGATGAGACGCATGATCGCACGAACGACACGTTTCTCCCTGAGCGCCGCACTTCTCGCGCTGGCGGCCTGCGGGGGGACGGGCGGCGAGGGGACGACCGACGAGTCGGCGCTCTCGGGTTCCGTCGAGATCGACGGGTCGAGCACGGTATTCCCGATCACCGAGGCGGTAGCCGAGGAGTTCCAGCGTCTTCACCCCAACACCCGGGTCACGGTCGGCGTGTCGGGGACGGGGGGAGGCTTCAAGCGGTTCTGCGCGGGCGAGACCGACATCTCGGATGCCTCGCGGCCGATCAAGGATACCGAGGCCGACGACTGCCGCCAGAACGGGATCGCCCATACCGAGCTGCGGGTGGCCTGGGACGGGCTTTCGGTGGTCACGAACCCGTCCAACGACTTCGTCGATTGCCTGACCGTGGACGAGCTGAAGCGGATCTGGGAGCCGGGCAGCCAGGTCAACAACTGGAACCAGGTCCGGACGGGCTTCCCGGACAAGCGGCTCATCCTCTACGGCCCCGGCACCGACAGCGGCACCTTCGACTACTTCACCGAGGCGATCGTCGGGGAGGAGGACGCGAGTCGGTCCGACTACACGCCCAGTGAGGACGACAACGTCCTTGTCCAGGGCGTCGAGGGGGATCCGGGTGCGCTCGGCTACTTCGGCTACGCCTACTACGAGGAGAACGCCGATCGGCTGAAGCTCCTCGGCGTGGACGGGGGCTCGGGCTGCGTCCAGCCGTCGGTGGAGACGATCGAATCCGGCGAATACGCGCCGCTGAGTCGCCCGCTCTTCATCTACGTCAGCGATCGCGGGCTGGCCAAGCCCCAGGTCCAGCGCTTCGTCGAGTTCTATCTCGAGGAGGGTGCCGGGCTGGTCCCCGACGTGGGGTACATCGCGCTCAAGCCCGACCAGTACGAGGCCGAGCTGGCCAAGATCGCCGGGGCGGACTCCGGCGAGCCGGCCGGCACCGAGCCGGTCGAAGCCGCTCCCGATACGAGCGGTACCCAGTGACGAACGACCCGGTCTCGCGGCCGGCGGGCGTGGATCCGGACGAACAATCCCCGGATCCGGGCGAAGGGCGGGGTCTCGCAACCGCGGTCGACCCCGCCCGTGCGGTGGCCGGTCTCCCGCCCGAACTCGGCCCCAGGCTCACCGGGGCCGGGCGGGCGCTCAAGGAACGCGCCATCGGCGCCATCCTGTTCCTCGCCGGCGCGGTCTCGATCCTGACGACGATCGGGATTGTGGTGGTCCTGGTCTGGGAGTCGGTCGGCTTCTTCCGCCGCGTACCGGTCCTCGAGTTCCTGACCGGCACCGAGTGGACGCCCCTCTTCGAGCCTCAGCGGTTCGGCGTCGTCCCTCTGCTGGTGGGGTCGGTCCTGGTAGCGCTGATCGCCAGCCTGATCGCGGTTCCGCTTGGCCTCGGCGCGGCGATCTACCTGAGCGAGTACGCCCCGCGGCGCTTGCGGGACGTCCTGAAGCCCGTCCTCGAGATCCTGGCCGGCATCCCGACGGTGGTGTACGGCTATTTCGCTCTCACGTTCGTGACCCCGGTCCTTCGCCATCTGATTCCCGGACTCGGGATCTTCAACGCGCTCTCGGCCGGCATCGTGGTCGGGGTCATGATCCTGCCCCTGATCGCCTCCCTCTCCGAGGACGCCATGGCGGCGGTGCCGCGGGAGCTCCGGCAGGGCGCCTACGCCCTCGGGTCGACCAAGCTCGAGGTGGCCACGCGGGTGGTGACCCCGGCCGCGCTGTCGGGGATCATGGCGTCCTTCATCCTCGCCGTGTCGCGGGCCATCGGAGAGACGATGGCGGTCGTGCTGGCGGCCGGGATGACGCCCCAGCTCACCTTCGACCCGCGCGAGTCGGTCCAGACGATGACCGCCTACATCGTCCAGGTGAGCCTCGGGGACACGCCCTTCGGATCGATCGAGTACCAGTCGATCTTCGCCGTGGGGCTCCTCCTGTTCGTGGTCACGCTGATCATGAACATCTTCGGACGTTGGTTCCTCAACCGCTACCGGGAGGTCTACGCGTGAGTGACCCGAGCGAGCGGTTGCTGACCGCGCCGCCCGGCCTGATCCGCCGACGCCGATGGGGGCGTGCGTTCGAGCTCCTCTGCCTGGGGACGACGGTGGTGGGCGTGATCTTCCTCGCGGTCATGCTCGTGGACGTCCTGATCGACGGCGTGGGCTGGCTGACCGGCACCTTCTTCACCGAATCGCCGTCGCGCTTCCCGTCGCGGGCGGGCATCAAGCCGGCCCTGGCCGGGACCCTGTGGCTGATGGGCCTGGTGGCGCTGATCGCGTTCCCGCTCGGCGTGGCCGCGGCCGTGTACCTCGAGGAGTACGCGGCGCGGAGCTGGATCCAGGCGGTGATCCAGACCAACATCGCCAACCTGGCGGGTGTGCCGTCGATCGTCTACGGCATCCTCGGGCTGGCCGTCTTCGTGCGCTGGATGTTCGCGCTGACCGGCGGCCGGAGCGTCCTCTCGGGGGCCCTGACGATTTCGCTCCTCGTCCTGCCGGTCATCATCATCGCCGGCCAGGAGGCGATCCGCGCCGTTCCCAGCTCGATTCGAGAAGCGTCCTACGGGCTCGGCGCCACGCGCTGGCAGACCGTCCGTCACCATGTCCTGCCCAACGCCTTGCCCGGCATCCTGACCGGGACGATCCTCGCCCTGTCGAGGGCGATCGGGGAGACGGCGCCGCTCATCATGATGGGCGCCCTCACCTTCATCGCGTTCGTTCCCGACGGGCCGCGCGACGCTTTCACCGTGCTGCCCATCCAGATCTTCAACTGGGCGTCGCGCCCCCAGGACGAATTCCGGAACCTGGCGGCGGCCGCGATCATCGTGCTGCTCGTGCTCCTGCTGTCCATGAACGCGCTGGCGATCTGGATGCGCAACAAGTACCGGAAGGAATGGTGAGCGTGTGGCGACCATCAAGGTGATCGCCGAAGGCATCCCCGCGCTCGAGACGCACGACCTCTCGGTCTTCTACGGAGACAATAAGGCCGTGAAGTCGATCTCGATGCAGATCCCGAAGAACAAGATCGTGGCGCTGATCGGCCCCTCCGGATGCGGGAAGTCCACCCTCATTCGGTGCTTCAACCGGATGAACGACCTCGTCCCGAACGCGCGGGTCGAAGGAGAGGTAATCTTCCGGGGCGAGAACCTTTACGCCGACCACGTCGATCCGGTCGAGGTGCGTCGCCGGATCGGCATGGTGTTCCAGAAGCCGAACCCGTTCCCCAAGTCGATCTATGACAACGTCGCCTTCGGCCCCCGGATCAATGGGATCGACGGCGACCTGGACGAGATCGTCGAGCGATCGCTCCTGCAAGCGGCCCTCTGGGAGGAGGTGAAGGATCGCCTGGAGGTCAGCGCGCTCGAGCTGTCCGGCGGCCAGCAGCAGCGGCTCTGCATCGCGCGGGCGCTCGCGGTGACGCCGGAAGTTCTGCTGATGGATGAGCCCGCGTCGGCGCTGGATCCGATCGCCACCTCAAAGATCGAGGAGCTGATCCAGGAGCTGGTCAAGAACTAC
>DATEDS010000200.1:0-5071 GCA_035281565.1 Gemmatimonadota bacterium | reverse complement strand
ATTTCTGGGATGCCAGCGGGGCGGCGGAGATGAAGGCGACGGGGCTCGCTCCGCGCCCGGGGAAGCGCGGGTCGAGGAGGACCTGGGGACGCTCCGGGTGATGAACGAGGCGGCCGAGCCGATCGCGATCCATCTCGACGGACGTGAGCTTTATTCGGTCCCGCCCGGGCGCGCCTATACGTTCCGGAACCTGCCCCTGGGCGAGGTCAACCTGTACGGCGTCGGCCGGGTTTCCGAGCGTCATTACGGGCTGCCGGTCCTGACGATCGAGGCGGGCGAGGACTACGAGTGGACGATCCGGCCGTAGAGCGTACCGAGGGCCGTAAGCTCGGCCCGGCCGCGAGCCTGGGGGTGCTCGGGATCCTGGCCGGGCTCGCGGCCGGCTGGCTGTTCTGGCGCCCGGCGGCCGGGGATGGGGGCGGCGCGTCCCTGGAGGCGCTCCCGGGGCCCGAAGCGGGGACGATCGTCGAGGGCATCTCGATCGCCCACGATCCCGTTCTCGGCCCCGCCGATGCCCCGGTCACGATCGTCGAGTTCTCGGACTTCGAGTGTCCCTTCTGCACGCGGTTCGTGCAGGATACCGCACCCCTCCTGCGGCGCCAGTACGGCGACCGGGTCCGGTGGGTGTTCGTCAACAACCCGCTCCAGGCGATCCACCCGCGAGCCTACGATCTCGCTCTGGCCGGCGAGTGCGCCCACGAGCAGGACCGGTTCTGGGCCTTCTACGACGCCATGTTCAGCGACCGCTACGGGACCAGCGACGGCGGGATCGCGAACGCCGCCCGCGACATCGGCGTCGATCCGGCGCGCTTCGAGACGTGCTACCGGAACGCGAAGTACGCCGAAGAGGTCGCCGCCGATCTCAAGGAAGCCCAGAAGTTCTACATCCTGGGGACGCCGACCTTCTTCGTGAACGGCCGGCGCATGGAGGGGGCCCTCCCCGCCGAGACGTTCGCCATGGTGATCGACTCGATCCTGGCGACGCCGTAGCGCCCTAGCTGCGGTCGATCTCGTCCTCCAGCTGCTGGCGCCGGTAGAGCGCCGCGTACGCCCCGTCCCGATCGAGCAGCTCGTCGTGGGTGCCGCTCTCGACGACGCGGCCTTCTTCGAGCACGACGATCCGGTCGGCCGCCCGAAGGGTCGAAACCCGGTGGCTGACGAGGATCGTGGTCCGTTCGGCCATGAACCTCCTCAGCCGGGCGAGGATCCGCTCCTCGGTGGCGGTGTCCACGGACGAGAAGGCATCGTCCAGGATCAGGATGGCGGGATCGACGACCAGCGCGCGGGCGAGGGCCGCGCGCTGTCTCTGTCCTCCCGACAGCGTGATGCCGCGCTCTCCGAGGACCGTGTCGAAGCCGTCCGGGAAGCCCGCCACGTCCTCCTCGAGCCCCGCGATCCGTGCCGCCTCCTCGATGGCGAGCCGCGACGGCCGCCCGTCGCCGTCACCCGCGGCGCGGTCGAGCGCTTCCGGTGCGGCGGCGTCGTAGGCCGTATCGGTACCCGTCCCGAACAGGATGTTGGCGCGGAGCGTGTCGCTGAAGAGAAAGGGCTCCTGCTGGACGATCCCGAGCGCCCCCCGGAGTTCCTCGAGCGGCCACGATTCGATTCTCCGGCCGTCGACGAGAAGCGTCCCCGAGGTCGGTTCGTAGAGCCGGGCCAGGAGGCGCACGAGTGTCGACTTGCCGGACCCGGTCGGTCCGGTGATCCCAACCGTTGAACCGGCCGGGACCTCCAGGTCCACCCGGTCCAGGACGAGGGGGGCGTCGGGACGATAGCGGAAGGCGACGTCCCGAAAGGCGATCGACGCCCGACCGCCATGAAGACCGACCGGCGAACCGTCCTCCCGGGCGACGTCCCGGATCGCCGGCTCGGCCAGCAGGACGCGGTTGATCCGCACCATGGCGGCCGCGGCCCGCTGGAAGAGATGGGTGATCCAGCCGAAGGCGATGAGCGGCCAGCCGATCATGCCCAGGTACATGAGGAACGCCACCAGGTCGCCCAGGGTCAACGTGCCGGCGGCGACCCGCGACCCTCCCAGCCACAGGACGAGCAGTACGCTCGATCCCAGCAGGAAGCCGAGGAGCGGGCTCAGGAAGGCCTGGATCCGTGCGAGGCGGAGGTTGGCGTCGACGTACGCGCCGCTCTCGGCCGCGAACCGCCTCCGCTCGGCCGTTTCGCGGCCGTACGCGCGGACGACCCGGAGGCCGGCCAGGTTCTCCTGGACGACGGTCGTGACGTCGGCGAGCGCCGCCTGCGCCTCCTCGCTCCGGCTATGGATCCGCTGTCCCATCGTCTGCACGGCGAGGGTCACGAAGGGAAGCGGCAGAAGCGCCCACAGCGTGAGGCCGGGGTCGATCCAGGCCATGAAGCCGACCGCCAGCAAGAGCGTTATGATCGTGTTGACGCCGAACATGTATCCCGGGCCGACCGCCATCCGGACGGCACCCAGGTCGTTGACGAACCGGCTCATCACGTCTCCGGTGGGAAACTCGTCGAACCAGGCGGGAGGCTGGCGGAGGAGGTTCCGGTAGAGAGCGTCCCGGACGTCCGCCTCGACACGCCGCGAGACGTCGTTGACGAGCCGCCGCTGTCCGTAGCGAAAGGCCCCGCGGACGAGCGCGAGCGCAACGACCAGAGCCGCGTAGACGGCGATCGTCCCCCGGGTCACCTCGGCTTGCAGGGCATCGATGGCCAGCTTGACCACGATCGGGCTCAGGGAACCAAACGCCGCACTCAGGGCTATACAAACCGCCCCCCAGACGAGAGGAACACGATACGGACGAACGAAGGGAAGCAGCGGCTTGACCGCCCTCACGATGGGTAAGGTCGGCGTGGCGACGACCCGCCGCCAGATCGGGCTTCCGGCCGCGTTGCTCCTCGCGCTCCATGCCTGCGGCCCCGACGCGGCCCGCACCGTCCTGGTCGAAGCCGACACCACCGGCAGCTCGGTTCGAGCGGTCGATTTCACACAACCCCCGCAGGGAGCGTCCGAGCTGGCCGTCACCGGTATCGACTCGACCGCCCTCGAGCGGGGCTCGGCGGGGAACGAGCGCGGGGAGGGACGGTCCGATCCCGGCCGCTCGGGATCCGGCACGCGCCCCGTGCCGGGCCCGCCCCGGTCTCCGGGGGCAGACGCCGGCGAGGCCGAGGATCGCCGCGGGGGAGCCGCGAACCGTGAGGAGGCCCGTGAGCCGGGGCGCCGGCCCCCGCCCCCGATCCTCCTCCCCTCCGGCCGCGTCCTCCTCCCCTCCGGCACCGTTCTCGCGGCCGAGCTCCGGACCCCCCTCCATACCGCGACCACCCTGGTCGGCGATCGCTTCGCCGCGCGTCTGACGCAGGCGGTGGCAGCGGGAGGCCGGATCGTGATCCCGGTCGGCGCGCTGGTCGAGGGGCGGGTGAGCTACGTCGGCAACGCGAGCGAGCCGGGCACCATCGCCTTCCTCCGGCTCGAGGCCCGGAAGATCCTGATGGCTGAAGGTCGCCGCGTTCGGTTTCAGGCGGAGGTTCTGGACGTGACCGGACAGGAGGTCGTCGAGCGGGGAACGGACCGTCGCGGGGCCGAGGCCGGCGCGCCAGGCGGAACGGGCCCGACCGGCGCCGCCGATGCCCGCCGGTCCATGCTCGACAGCATCCTCATCGGCCTCGCGGGCCGGGCGATCGTGGCCCGCACGTCGGACAAGGAGATCATCGTCCCCACGGGGACGACGTTCACGCTGGAGCTGGTGGAGCCGCTGGAGATCCCGCCACCCTAGCTAGAAACCGTCGGCGAGGCCTCCACCGCGCAGGTCGCTCCGGCCGTAGAGAAGCCCTGTCTCCGCGCCCACCTCGATCCCCTCCGCACGCCCCGAGTAGTCCCCGCGGGTCCGCAGGTCGTGCCCCATCGCCTCGAGCGCCCGGACCGTGTCCTCGGCGAGGCCGAACGGCTCCACGGCGATCGTGTCGGGAAGGTGCTGGTGATGGATGCGCCGGGCGTCCAGGGCCTCGGCGAAGGTCATCCCGTAGTCGATGGCGTCGATCAGGATCTGGGTCACGGTCGTGATGATCGTCGAGCCCCCGGGGGTCCCCACCACGTATCGCACGCGGCCGCCCTTCTCGACGATCGTCGGCGTCATGGCCGAAAGCGGCCGCTTGAGGGGCTCGATCGCGTTCGCCTCTCCCTGCACGAGCCCGTACTCGTTGGGGACGCCGGGCTTGATCGTGAAATCGTCCATCTCGTCGTTGAGGAAGATGCCGGCCGCCGTCTCGAGGGAGCCGAACCAGCCGTTGATCGTGGTCGTGGAGGAGACCGCGTTGCCCTCGGGGTCGACGATCGAGAAGTGGGTCGTCTGCTCCCCCTCCACCGCGGCCACCGGGACCGGGACGCCGGGAAGGGGCTCGACCTCCTCCGACGGTGTCGCGCGAAGCGTGTCGATCGTGGCCGCCAACGCGCGTGCGAAGGCCTCGGTCATGATCGTGTCCGGAATGTCGACGAAATCGGCGTCGCCGAGAACCGCGTTCCGCACCGCGTAGGCCCGCTTCATCGACTCGACGATGCGGTGTACGGATCGTGCGCCGTGCCATGGATACTCGCCGAGGTCGAAGGCCTCGACCTGATCCAGGATCAGCTTCATGGTGATCCCGCCCGAGGAGGCCGGGCCCATGGAGTGGATCGTATGGCCGCGGTAATCGAACGTGATGGGATCGCGCTCCTTGGCCTCGTAGCGGGCCAGGTCCTCGTGCGAGACGAGACCGCCACGCCGCTCCATCGCGACCACGATCGAGTCCGCGATCTCGCCCCGGTAGAAGGCCTCCGGACCGGTTTCCGCGATCAGCCGCAGCGAGTGCGCCAGTGCGGGCTGGCGCAGCGTGTCGCCGATCGCCGGAACCTGCCCCCCCGGGAGGAGGATCGCGGCGGCGCCCGGGAAGCGGCGGATGTCGCCCGCCTTGGCCGCGATCACGTCGTGAAAGTAGGCATCGACGGGGAAGCCCAGGTCGGCCAGCCGGATGGCCGGCTCGACGAGGTCCCGCCAGGGCAGCGTCCCGTGGCGCTCGTGGACGAGCCACATTCCGGCCACCGAGCCCGGCGTGGCGA
>DATEDS010000199.1:0-3406 GCA_035281565.1 Gemmatimonadota bacterium | reverse complement strand
CTCTACGCAGGAGCCGACCTGGCTTTCGTGGGTGGCGGTTTCGACGGTGCCGTCCACAATACGATGGAACCCGCCGCCCTGGGGGTGCCGGTCGCGATCGGCCCGCGCCACGGCGATCCCCACGAGGTCGCGGCTCTGGCGGAAAGAGGCGGCCTCGCGGTCGTCGGAACCGCGGCGGAGCTGAGATCGTGGTGGGAGACGCTCCTCGAAGGCGAGCGCGCCCGCCGCGCGGGCGAGGCCGCCCGGCAGGCCCTCCTCGAGCTGACGGGCGCGACCGGGCGGATCGTCCGGTTCCTCGCGGACCGGGGCCACCCGGTTTGGATCCCCGACCCGAATGATGACGCCCGGTCGCCCGCCGGCTAACCTTGACGTTCCTCAATCCCAAGGAGGTGAAGCATGGCGCAGGCCGCCACCAGGAGCGATGTCGAGCCCATCGAGGCGCGCGGATACACCCATCCCGAGGCCCTCGTCTCGACGGAGTGGGTCGAGGACCATCTGGACGACGACTCGGTCCGCCTGGTCGAGTCGAACGAGGACGTCCTCCTCTATGACACCGGCCACATCCCCGGCGCGGTCAAGGTGGACTGGCACACGGACCTCAACGACGAGCTGGTCCGGGACTACGTGGATCCGGAGAGCTTCAAGGATCTGATGGACCGTCTGGGGATCGGCGCCGACACGACGGTGGTCTTCTATGGCGACAAGAACAACTGGTGGGCGACCTACGCCTTCTGGGTGTTCAAGCTCTTCGGCCATTCCGACTGCCGCGTGATGGACGGGGGCCGGGCGAAATGGGAGGCGGAAGGCCGCGAGATGACCAAGGACGTTCCCGAGTACGATGCCCGGGACTATCCCGTTCCCGAGCGGTTCGACGCCCCGATCCGGGCCTTCCGCGACGAGGTCCTGGATCACATGCGCGCCAAGGGCCAGATGGTCGACGTGCGGAGCCCGCAGGAGTTCCGCGGCGAGCTCCTCCACATGCCGGACTACCCCCAGGAGGGCGCGCTCAGGGGCGGCCACATCCCGGGCGCCAAGAGCGTCCCGTGGGCGCGCGCGGTGGATCCCGAATCGCACACGTTCCTGCCGAGCCAGGGGCTCAAGTCGATCTACCTGGAGGAGCAGAAGCTCGATCCGAAGAAGGAGACGATCGCCTACTGCCGGATCGGCGAGCGGAGCAGCCACACGTGGTTCGTCCTGACCTACCTGCTCGGGTTCGACAAGGTCAGGAACTACGACGGCTCGTGGACGGAGTGGGGCAACGTCGTGAGGGCGCCGATCGAGAAGCCGTGATCGCCGGCGGCTGCCTCTGCGGGGCGGTGCGGTACGAGGTGACCGGCCCGTTCCTCCGCGCCGGTCACTGCCACTGCTCGCGCTGCCGCAAGCACTCGGGGGCGGCCGTCTCCACCCAGGGCCGGGTGCGGCACGAGGATTTCCGTCTGGCCTCGGGCGAGGAGAGCCTCCGCGTCTACCGTCCAGCCGATGACGCGGCGGTGAAGGCGTTCTGCGTCCGGTGCGGGTCGAGCCTCTTCGGCGGGACGTGGCCCGAGGGACCCGAGGTCTCGATCCGGCTGGGGAGCGTGGACGGCGACCCCGGGATCCGGCCGCAGTATCACACGTTCGTGGACTCCCGGGCGCCCTGGGACGAGATCACCGACGAGCTGCCGCAGTACCCCGGGCCGCTCCCGCCCCGACTCGGCGCTTAGCCCGCGTTCACGCCGGCCGCCGGCCGCCGATCCGAGCCCTTCACCCGGCGAATGAAAACCAGCTCCCGGCTCCCCGCCCGAGCGCCCGGTCGTAGACCAGCCCCGCCAGGGCCGCGTCCTGGAGCGCCGTGCCGGTCGAGTCGAAGACGATGATCTCGTCGGGGAAACGGCGGCCCGGCTTCCTGCCGCAGACGACCTCGGCGAGCTCGGCGTGGACATCGCCCCGCGTCATCAGGCCCGCCTCGATCGCGTGCCGGAGCTCGCCGATCGTGGCGCACGCCTCGAGGTGGTCGACGACCACGGTGGCCGAGGCGAGGAGACGGGCGTCCAGCTCCTGCTTCTCCTCGCTGTCGGCGCCGAGCGCGGCGACGAAGGTGCCGGGGGCGAGATCGCCGGTCCCGAGAAACGGCTCGGTCGCAGTCGTGCAGGTGACGCACACCCGGCTCTCCGCGAGCGCCGCCGGGAGCTCGCGGACCGCCAGCGCCTCGAGGCCCGAGGAGCTGACCTCCCCGGCGAGCGTCTCGGCCCGCCGGCGATCGATGTCGTAGAGAAAGGCGCGGCGGATCGGCCGCACGGCCGCGACAGCCGCCAGCTGGGACTTGGCCTGGCTCCCACATCCGCAGATCGTGACCGTGCTCGCGTCGGCCGGAGCCAGATGCTTGGCCGCCACCGCGGTCGCCGCGGCGGTCCTCAGGATCGTCACCAGGGCGGAGTCCAGGATCGCGAGCGGGAAGCCCGAGCCCGCGTCGAAGAGCGTGATCGTCCCCTGGATCGTCGGCAGGCCGAACCGGCGGCCGTTGTCCGGGAAGTTCGAGTTCAGCTTCACGGTGAGGCGCGGGGTCGGGGAGAAGAGGGCCGCGGCCTTGACATGAACGCCCCCGCCGGGGACGGGGTACCCCAGGATCGCGGGCGGCGGCGTCTCACCCATGCCATGGGCGCGGAAGGCGGCCTCCACGGCCAGGATCGCGTCGCCCAACTCGACCAGGGACGCGACCTGCCGCGCGTCGAGCAGCAGGGTCCGGTGCCCGGCGGACTCAGGCGACATGCCGCTCCTCGACCGTGACGAGGAAGACGAGCGTGCCGACCAGGCCGATGACGCCGGCGACCAGGAACGGGGTCGCGGGAGAGATCCGCCACAGAAGCCCTCCCACCGCCGCCGCCGGCGCCACCGAGAGGCTCCGGACCAGATAGTAGAGCCCCACCGTCCGGGCCCGGACTCCGGGCAGGGCGGCGTCGACGATCATCGCCTTCCGCGAGGGCTCGCCGATCTCCCGGAGCCCGCCCATCACGAACGCCAGCGCCAGCGCCACCGGGCCGCGGGCGACGGCCACACACACCGGGAACGCGGCGAAGGCGAGGAAGGTCGCGGTGACGAGCGGCTTGCGGCCGATCCGGTCGGAGAGCCGGGCGGCGGGCAGATAGGCGGCAATGGAGGTGGCGACCTGAAGCGCGATCAGGATGCCGAAGGCCTTGACCGAGATCCCGCGCACGGTGGTGACGTAGAGGATCACGAAGACCCCCGCCATCCCCTCGCACGTGCGGATCACGATGTCGGAGACGAGGAGGCGCCGGAGAGCGGCGGGGAAGGCGTCCCAGACCCCCCGCGCGGACGAGACCCGAGGGGGGACCACGGGCAGGTCCATGGCGAGGACCACGGGCAATGCGACCGCCGCCAGGATGAGGGTCGCCGCGAGGCCGACCCG
>DATEDS010000198.1:0-4067 GCA_035281565.1 Gemmatimonadota bacterium | reverse complement strand
GGGGTTGGGGATGGCTCGGGCGCCGGCGCGCTCCGCGAGCGAGGCGAGTCTCTTCCCCCTTTCCCCCGGCGGGACGACCGCGACGATCGGAGCGCATCCCCCGTCGGCCAGGACCCGCACCGCCCGCTCGAGAAAGGTCGTTCCGCCGACCCGGAGGAGGGGCTTGGGCTCGCCCATCCGCGCCGACCGGCCGCCGGCCAGGACGATCCCGGCGATGTCGCTCACCGGGCCGCCTCGAGGTCGGAGAGCGCCCGGGCCACGTACGGGCGGATCATCTCCTTCCGCCAGGAGAGCGTGAAGTCGGTGTTGTCGAGCGGCCGCCCGGCCTTCCAGGCCGCCCGGGCGGCTTCATCGATCACGTTGGCGGTCAATCGGTTGCCGACCAATACCTCACCCGCCTTCTCGACCAGCTCGGGCGCCGACCCGACGCCCCCGAGGACGACCCGGGCGGCCTCGACCGTGCCGTCCGCCGCGAACCTGGCCCAGGCCCCGACCCCGAGAACCGGGAAGTCGAACGCCCCGCGCCGGCGAAGCTTCCGGTAGGAGGCCCGCCAGCCGTTGGGGGCGGGGAGATGGATGCGCGTCAGGAGCTCGTCCCGCTGCTTGGTGAGGTACAGGATCCCGTCGTCCCGGTAGAGTGCCTGGATGGGCACTGTACGCTCCCCCTCCGGGCCGAGCAGGTCGGCGGTCCCCCCCATCGCGACCAGGAGCGGCACCGAGTCGGCCGACTGGACGGCCCAGCAGCGGGGCGACTGCGGCGCGACCCAGCAGATCTTCCCGTCCTTCTTCATGCAGAACTCGATCGACTCCCGCCATTCGTAGTTCTGATCGTAGTAGTTGCAGCGGGTGTCGAGGAGGAGGTTCCCGCCGATCGTCCCCATGTTCTGGAGGATCGGGGTCGAGATGAGGCGCATGGTGGCGGCCAGGGCGGGGTAGTCCCGCCGGACCGCCGGGTCCTCGGCGACCTCGGTCAGCGTGGTCGCGGCGCCGATCGCGAGGCCGCCCCCTTCGCGCGGCCCGATCCCGCGCAGTTCGGAGACGGCATGCAGCGCGATCACGACCGGGGGCTCCTGGTGGCGGCGCTTCATGTTGGGGTAGAGGTCGGTCCCCCCGGCCACGTAGGCGGCGTCGGGCGGCGACGACCGTTTCATGTCGACTGCCTCCTCCGCCGTTTGCGGGACGAGGAACCGGAAGCGCGGGAGCCGCATCATGGCCGCTTCCCCCGGGCGCCCTCGCGGACGCCGCCCTTTCCGATGGGGCGCTCGTCGCCGATCGCCCGGCCATCCCCGCCTGCCCAGGGCGGCGGGACCCGGAGAGGCTCGGGCCACGCGAAGTCGGGCACCCGCGCCGGCCCCTCGCGAGCCGGCTCCCCTTTCGCCTTCCGGGCGAGCGCCTTCAGGATCTTCTGTGGCGTGATCGGGACCTCGTCGACCCGCGCCCCGACCGCGTCGTAGACCGCGTTGGCGATCGCGGGGGGGATCGGCAACAGCGGTCCCTGCCCGACCTCCTTCGCGCCGAACGGCCCGTTCGGGTCCGGGTCCTCGACCAGGTAGGTGTGGATCCGGCACATCTCGTGGGTCGTCGGACTCTTGTACTCGAGCATCGAGGGATGGTGGTGGACGACGTTCCGGTTGCCGCGGTACGTCATCTCCTCCATCAGGGCCTCGCCGAGCCCCATGTAGACCGACCCCTCGACCTGGCCGATCGCGACGACGGGGTTGATCGCCTGACCGATGTCGTGGGCGATCCAGACCT
Organism: Gemmatimonadota bacterium; assembly: GCA_035281565.1. Classification (GTDB taxonomy): domain Bacteria; phylum Gemmatimonadota; class Gemmatimonadetes; order JACCXV01; family JAHWKZ01; genus DASRVA01. The sequence continues at coordinate 2,312 of DATEDS010000198.1, read as the reverse complement.
CGTCGACCCTGGTCTCGCCGGTCTCGGGATCCACCGTCACCTCGGCGACCGCCGCGCTGTACGAATAGGCCGGGCTGGGGCCGACGCCCGCTCCGCGGTAGCGGCCGGGCGATCGGGGCGGCGTATAGGAGCCGACCGTCCCGATCGTCCCGAACCTGGACTCCGCGAGGACCACGGCCTCGGCGAACGGGACCGACCGGTCGGGCTCCTCGACGTCGAACACCCGACCCTCGCCGAACCCGATCCTGATCCCCGGCACGCCCCACTCTTCGGCGACCGCCTGGACCAGGAGCTCCCGCGCCCGCTCGGCGGCCTGGAGGGCGGCGTTCCCGGTCATGATCGTGACCCGGCTCGAGTAGGAGCCCAGGTCGACCGGGGTCAGCGAGGTGTCGGCGGTCACGATCTCGATCTCGAAGGGATCGATCCCGAGCACCTCCGCCACCACGTAGGCCAGAACCGAGTCCGACCCTTGTCCGATCTCGGTCGAGCCGCAGAAGACCGTGACGCCGCCCCCCCGGTCCAGCTTCAGCTGCACGCCCGAGTGCGGCATGTTGTTCCAGTAGATCGGGAGCCCCGCGCCGGTGATGTAGGAGCCGCACGCGAGCCCGAGCCCCCTGCCGTACGGAAGCTTCCGGAAGCGCTCCTTCCACCCCGAGCCCCGGATCACCTTGTCGATGCAGGCCGCGAGGCCCATCGACCCGATCTTCAGGTAGTTGGCGGTGACCGAGTCGGGCTCGACCAGGTGCGCGAGCCTGATCCCGGCCGGGTCGAGCCCGAGCCTCTCGGCCGCCTTGTCGAGGTGCACCTCGAGCGCGAACCGCGGCTGGGGCGTCCCGTGCCCGCGCTTGGGGCCGCACGGCGGCTTGTTGGTGAACGCGCGGAGGCCTTCGAACCGGTACGCCGGCACCGGATAGGTGACGGTCTGGAGCGCGCCCGTGTAGTAGGTCGAGGCCACGCCGTAGGAGCCGTACGCGCCGCCGTCCAGGAACGAGCGGAAGTGCATGCCGGTGATGGATCCGTCCTTCCGGAAGCCCGTCTTCACCCACATGAGGACCGGGTGCCGGCCACGGTGGCAATAGAACACCTCCTCACGGGTCAGGCAGATCTTTACCGGCCGGCCGGTCCGGCGTGCCAGCTCGGCGACCACGATCTCGTGGTTGAAGGGGTCGCTCTTGCCGCCGAAGCCGCCCCCGTTGGGCGTCGCGATCACGCGGATCCTGGCCGGCGGCATCTCGAGGACCTGGGCCAGCGCGCGGTGGACGTAATGCGGGGTCTGGCTCGAGGTCCAGAGGGTCAGCTTCCCGTCGGGGGTCCAGTCCCCCAGCGCCGCGTGCTGCTCCATCGGGAGGTGGGTGTTTCCTTCGTAGAAGAGGACGTCCTCCTGGACCAGGTCGGCCTCGGCCAGCGCCGCCTCGACGTCGCCGAACTCGAGCGCCACCGCCTTGTGGACGTTGTGGCCGTCCCCGTAGAGGTGGATCCGGGGATCGTCCGCATCCAGCGCGTCTTCGATCGACGCGACCGGCTCGAGCTCCCGGTATTCGACCTCGATCCGCCGGCACGCCTCCCACGCCGTCTCCTCGTCCACCGCCGCCACCGCGGCGACCGGGTCGCCGATGAACCGGACCTTGTCGAGGCAGAGGGCGTGCTCGTCCTGGCTCACCGGTAGGATCCCGTACGGAATCGGCAGGTCCTTGCCCGTCAGGACGGCGTGGACGCCGGGCAGGGCCTCGGCCCGGGAGATGTCGATCGAGACGATGTCGGCGTGCGGCGTGGTCGCCCGGAGCATCCGGCAGTGGAGCATCCGCGGCAGGAAGAGGTCGTCGGCGAAACGGGTCCGCCCGGTGACCTTGGCGACCGCGTCGACCTTGGGGAGCGACGTCCCGACGACGCGGAGACGTCCCCCCTTCCGGCCGCCTGCCGGCGGACGGCCGTCGCTCCCTTTTTCCGTCGGCGCGGGGGCCCCGGCCGGTCTGGGTGGAGAGGTCGTGGTCACCGGCTCGGCCATCGGATCACTCCTCGCCGTACAGCGTCTCCCGGGCCGGCTCGATGTCCTCGCCGCGCATCCGGGCCGCGGCCAGCTCGACGGCCTCGTAGATCTTCAGGTAGCCCGTGCACCGGCAGAGGTTCCCGCCGAGGGCCTCGACGATCGCCTCTCGGTCCGGATCGGGCTGGACGTCCAGGAGCGCCCGCGCCGCCAGCAGGAAGCCCGGCGTGCAGTAGCCGCACTGTGCGGCCCCCAGCTCGACGAAGGCCTGCTGGAGCGGGTGCAGCCCGCCCGGGCCTTCGAGCCCCTCGACGGTCGTGACCTCGCG
>DATEDS010000197.1:0-8400 GCA_035281565.1 Gemmatimonadota bacterium | reverse complement strand
CCGCAGAGCGGGTTCCGCATGGAGACCGAGACCGTCGGCTCCTCGAGGACGCCCTTGTTCTTCGGCCGGCGGTAGTGGTCGAGGATCAGCTCGCGGAAGATCGACTCGAGCATCAGCCGACCCCGAAGATCTCCTCCGCCCGGTGGAGTCCACGGACGAGCGCGTCGAGGTCGTCCTCGCCGTTGTAGAGGTAGAACGAGGCACGCGCGGTGGCGGCGACCCCCAGCCGCCGCATGAGGGGCTGGCAGCAGTGGTGGCCGGACCGGACGGCGACTCCCTCGTGGTCGAGGATCGTCGCCAGGTCGTGGGGGTGGATGTCGGCCAGCGTGAAGGACACGACGCCCGCCCGCGGCGTGCCCGGATCCGGGCCGTGGAGGCGGATCCGCTGGAACTCGTCGGCCAGGCGCGCGAGAGCGAGCCCGGCCATCCTGCGCTCGTGGGCGTGGATGCGGTCCCGCCCGAGCTCGTCCAGGAAGTCGGCCGCCGCCGCCAGGCCGATCGCACCGGCGATGTGCGGGGTTCCGGCCTCGAACTTGTAGGGGACGCGGGCGTAGGTCGAGCGCTCGATCCGGACCTCCTCGATCATCTCGCCGCCCCCCTGGTACGGAGGCATCGCGTCCAGCAGCTCCTTCCGCGCCCACAGGACCCCGATCCCGGTCGGGCCGCACATCTTGTGGCCGCTGAACGCGTAGAAGTCGCAGCCGATCGCGCGCACGTCGAACGGCATCTGGGGCGCGGCCTGGGCACCGTCGACGAGATGGAGAGCCCCTGCCGCCCGCGCCCGCCTCGCGATCTCCTCGACCGGGTGGAGCGTGCCGAGCGCGTTCGAGACGTGAGCCGTCGCGACCAGCCGGACGTGGCCCTCCGCCAGCCGGCGGTCCAGGTCGTCGAGGTCCAGCTCGCCCCGGTCGGTCATCCGGACGGCCTGGATCGCGGCTCCGGTCGCCTCGCAGGCGAGCTGCCACGGCACCAGGTTCGAGTGATGCTCCATCTCGGTCACCAGGAGGACGTCGCCGGGTCCGAGGTTGGCGCGTCCCCAGGCCGCGGCCACCAGATTGATCGACTCGGTGGTCGAGCGCGTGAAGACGATCTCGTCCGCCCGGCCCGCTCCCGCGAACCGCGCCATTCGCCGCCGCGCTTCCTCGTAGCGGTCGGTCGCCCGCACCGCGAGGGTATGGGCCCCGCGATGGACGTTGGCATGGTCCCGCAGGTAGTAGTCCCGGACCGCGTCGATCACGACGTCCGGCTTCTGGGACGAGGCTGCGCTGTCCAGATAGGCCAGCCGGTGGCCCTGGACCTCCTGGTCCAGGACCGGGAAGCGGCGGCGGAGGGCGGCCACGTCGAGCGGCGGGATCCGCCCCTCCTCGACCGCGGTGATGGCGCCGGCAGGACCGGCACCCTGGATCTTGTCGCTCATGCCTGTGCCCGACGCTCCCACGCCGCCCCGGTCACTCCGGGGGCATGTCGATCTGCTCGAGCGGCGGGACCGCCACCCAGATCTCGCCGTCCCGGACCTCGAGCGGGAAGACCGGCAGGGGTCGGGTGGCCGGGAGCGTCTTGACCTCCCCCGTCCGCAGGTCGAACGACGCGCCGTGGAAGTCGCACGTCAGCCGCTCGCCCATGAGGAACCCTTGCGTGAGCTGGTACTGCTGGTGCGTGCAGCAGTCGTGGAAGGCGTAGAACTTTCCGTCCACGTTCGCGATCCCGACCAACACGCCGTCCAACTGGAACGCTCCCATCTCCCCGTCGGCGATGGCGTCCGTCCTGGTGACCTTCACGAACCCGGCCAAAGCACCCTCACCCGAGCTTCTTCTCGATCACGCGGCTCAGCCGCTCGTGCAGCCACCCGACTTCGAGCCGCGACAGGACCTCCTCGAAGAAGCCGCTGACGATGAGCTTCTCGGCCTGCTCGCGCGTCAGCCCGCGGCTCATCAGATAGAAGATCTGCCCCTCGTCCTGCTGGCCGATCGTGGCCCCGTGCGAGCATCGCACGTCGTCGGCCTCGATCTCCAGGTTGGGGAGCGAGTCGGCGTGCGCGTCCTCGGAGAGGATCAGGTTCCGGTTGGTCTGATAGGCGTCGGTGCCCTGGGCGCCCGGCAGGACGCGGATCATGCCGCGAAAGATCGAGCGGGCACGATCCTTGAGCGCCCCCTTGTAGAGCAGGTCCGACCCGGCATGCGGCGCCTGGTGGAGCTGATACGTGTAGTGATCGAAATGCTGGTTGGAGTCGCCGAGGTAGAGCCCCAGCATCTCCGAGTGCGCACCCTCGGCCTGGAGATCGGTTTCGACGTCCGACCGCGCGACCCGCGCGCCGAGCGTCACCAGCAGCGACTGGATCTGGGCGTCCTTCTGGGCGAACACCCGAGCCGCCTGGTAATGGAACACGTGCCGGCCCCACTCCTGGACGATCGCGTACCGCACGTTGGCGCCTTCCTCGGCCACGATCTCGGTCACCCCGCAGTTCATCGCCCACCCTTCAACCACCCGGGCCGGAGACGCGCACTCCTCGACGTACGTCACCTTGCTCTGCGGGCCCGCGATCAGGAGGGTGTGCGGGAAGACCGCGGCCCCCTCCAGGTCGAGCCAGCGGAACGTCGTGAGCGGGAGCTCGATCTCGACCCCGGCCGGCACGTAGACGACCGTCCCGCCGGAGACGAAGGCGCCGTGGAGCGCCGCCAGCTTGCCGAACTCGGGTGTCACGGCCGACGTCATGAAATACCTGCGAACGAGGTCGGGATGCTCGCGGACGGCCGTCTCGAAGTCGAGGAACAGGACCCCTCGCGCGGCCAGCTCGTCCGCCACCCGCCGATGCACCTGGACCCCGTTGACCTGGATCCCGAAGGCGGCCGACCCGCCTGCCTCGCTGAGCGCCTCGCGAAGCTCCTCCGGCAGGTGCTCCGGCTCCGCCACCGGACCAGGCTGCTCCGGCAGGTGCATCCTGAGCTCCTGCCACGGGATCTTCGCGAGGTCGGTGTAGCGCCACTCCTCGGTCTTCGTCGTGGGCATCGGCGTCTCCTGGTAGACCTCCCAGGCCCGACGCCGGCGCTCGGCCATCCAGTCCGGCTCGCCGCGGTGCCGGACGATCGCCTCCACGGTCTCGGGGCCGACCTCCCCCCGGACGGACGGGGCCGTCTCGATATCCCTCGTCAACGTCTCGCTCACTCCTCCTCCTCGGATCTCCGACGATCTCGTGGATCTGTCCCGGGTAGCCCGCACACGGAGCCGGAGGTGGTCGCTCTTCCCGAGCGGGTCCGGCCCCTCGGAAGGCGGATCAGCCGACCGAGCCCTCCATCTCGAGCTCGACCAGCCGGTTGAGCTCGACCGCGTACTCGAGCGGCAGGTTCTTGGCGATCGGCTCGATGAAGCCGCGCACCACCATCGTGCGGGCCTCGTCCTGGCGCAGTCCGCGCTGCATCAGGTAGAAGAGCTGCTCGTCGCCGATCTTCGAGACCGTGGCTTCGTGCCCGATCGACGCATCGTTCTCGTCGATCTCGATGTAGGGATAGGTGTCGGTGCGGGCATCCTCATCCAGGAGGAGGGCGTCGCACTCCACGTTCGACGACGCGTGGTGGGCACCCTTCTCGACCTTGACGAGGCCGCGGTAGGAGCTGCGTCCCTGGCCCTTGGAGATCGATTTGGAGACGATCTCGCTGGTCGTGTACGGGGCGGCGTGGATCATCTTGCCGCCGGCGTCCTGGTGCTGGCCGGCGCCCGCATAGGCGATCGACATGATCTCGCCCGAGGCGCCGCGCCCCATCAGGAAGCAGGACGGGTACTTCATCGTGATCTTGGAGCCCAGGTTGCCGTCCAGCCACGCCATCCGGGCGTCCTCCTCGACGCGCGCCCGCTGCGTCACCAGGTTGTACATGTTGTGGGACCAGTTCTGGATCGTCGTGTAGCGCACATTGGCGCCACGGTTGACGATGATCTCGATCACGCCGGAATGGAACGAATCGGTCGAATAGGTCGGCGCCGTGCACCCCTCGATGTAGTGGAGCTTCGCGCCCTCGTCGGCGATGATCAGCGTACGCTCGAACTGCCCCAGCTTCTCCGAGTTGACCCGGAAGTACGCCTGCAGGGGAATGTCGACCTCCACGCCCGGCGGCACGTAGATGAACGAGCCGCCCGACCAGACCGCCGAGTTGAGCGCCGCATACTTGTTGTCGTGAGGCGGGATCACGGTCGCGAAGTACTGCCGGAAGAGATCCGGATGGTTCTTCAGCCCATCCTCGATCGAGTCGAAGATCACGCCCTTGTCCGACAGCTCGTCCTTGATCTTGTGGTACACCATCTCTGACTCGTACTGGGCGCCCACGCCGGCCAGCGACTTGCGCTCGGCCTCGGGAATCCCCAGCCGGTCGAAGGTGCGCTTGATGTCCTCCGGCACCTCGTCCCACGAACGGCCCTCGCCCTCGGACGGCTTCACGTAGAAGTAGATCTCGTCCATGTTCAGACCCGAGAGGTCCGCGCCCCAGGTCGGAACGGGCTTCCGCTCGTAGATCTCGAGCGCCTTCAGCCGGAACTTCAGCATCCAGCCCGGCTCTTCCTTCATCGCCGAGATCTGCTCCACCACGCGCTTCGAGAGGCCCTTCTCCGCCTTGAAGACGTACTTCTCCGGGTCCTTGAACCCGTACTTGTACTCGTCCAGGTTGAGCGCCGCTACGGTCTGGTCGTATGGCATCGCTCGTCTCCTCCCGTCAGCTCGTCGCCCCGGCGGCCGCCTCTTCGCCGCGGAAGAGCTCGTACCCTTCGGCCTCGAGCCTCTCCGCCAGCGTACGGTCACCGGACTCGACGATCCGGCCCCGCACCATGACGTGCACGACATCCGGGGTGATGTAATTCAGGATCCGCTGATAGTGCGTGATGATCAGAACGCCCATCCTTTCGAGCTCGGCGTGCAGGGTGTTGACCCCGCGCGCCACGATCTTGAGGGCGTCGATGTCGAGCCCGCTGTCGGTCTCGTCCAGGACCGCGAGCTCGGGCTTCATCATCGCCATCTGCAGTATCTCGTTGCGCTTCTTCTCGCCGCCCGAGAACCCGTCGTTCACGAACCGCTCGGCGAACTTCTCGTCGACCTCGAGCAGCTGCATCGCCTTCTGCAGATCGTCATAGAAGTCGAACACCGAGATCTCCTTCCCGGTCCGCGCCACGACGGACTGGCGCAGGAACTGCGCGATCGTGACACCCGGGATGTCGCTCGGATACTGGAAGGCCATGAACACGCCCCGCCGGGCGCGCTCGTCGACCTCCAGGGAAAGCAGGTCCTCACCCATGTACGAGATCGAGCCGCCGGTCACCTCGTAGGCCGGGTGGCCGGCGATCACCTTGGCGAGCGTCGACTTGCCCGAGCCGTTCGGCCCCATGAGCGCGTGGAGCTCGCCTGCCTGGACCGTGAGGTCCACGCCACGCAGGATCTCGTTGCCTTCGACCGACGCGCGGAGATCCTCGATCACCAGAAGCGGTTTCGTTTGGTTCGTTTGGGTCATCGACTCCTCATGGCTATTCCTCAGGCGCGGGTCGTGCTCGATGTTTCCCCGGCCGGGGCCTCCACCTCGCCCCAGGTGATGTCGATCAACTCGCGGACGTCCGCTTCGCGCTCCCCGATCAGGTCGCTGAGCCGGATCTCGGAGAGCAGCGCGTCGATCCTGCGGCGGAGCGCGAACCAGACCGGGCGGATCGAGCAGTCATGGGTCTCGCCGCACCGCTCCGGGCCCACCGGATGCTCCCTGCAGTTGATCTCGAAGGTGGACCCCTCGGTGGCGTCGATCACGTCCTTGACCGAGATCCCGTCCGGGTCGCGCGCGAGCTGGAAGCCGCCGGAAACGCCGCGGACCGCCGTCACCAGCCCCGCCTGGCGCAGTCGGCGCAGGATCTTCTCGGTGTAATCCGCCGGCAGGTTCTCGATCTCCGCCATCTCGCGGGCCGCGACCGGCCCCCGCTCGGCGTGGCGCGCCAGGTGGAGGCTGCAGATCAACCCGTACTCGGCCTGTGTCGTGAATCTCATGGCAGGCCGAACCTACTATTCCGGAGTCTTTCGGTCAAGATTCAGGAATGGTTCCCGTCCCAGCCTGATTCCCGTTCTCAATCGTCCTCCCGAGGCCCCCGGCCGAGGCGGCACGGGAAATCGGACCATCGGCGTATCCCTCTGCGGCGGTTGAAGTTGCGGTGAGAGGAGGTACACGGCCCCTCCCTCGCGGGCCAGGCTTCCGCCCCGGCGGATCGGCGAGGGCGGACCATGATGATCCCCCGCGAGCCGATTCTGCGCCTTATGGAACGAGGCGGCTGCCGGCGGACCTGCTCGGACGTCACCGAGAACCTGTGCTCGGTTGGCCTGGACCGGGAGGGTGGCAGCGAGTAAGGCCGCCGCACCGCACCCCTTGTACCCCCCAGCGGGGAGGGCGACCCGTTCGCCCTCCCCGCTTCTTTTTCCACCCCGGACGACCCGACCCGATGGAAAAACGAAGGGGGCGATGGCTCGCCCCCTCGTCCCGGGACCGGAGTCGGCGCTCCGGATCGCCATCGCGCCTCGAAGCCGCTACTCGCGCACCCCGGCGCTGCCGTCGGCCGAGACCTCGAAGGGCAGGACCATGCCGGCCACGGCGTGACCCGCGATGTAGCAGACCATCGCGTACTCGCCGGCCGTGTCGGCGGTGAAGCTGATCGTCGCCGACCCGTTCGGGGCCGTGCCGGTGGTCGCGGCGTCCGGGGTGATCGCCCCGGCGAAGACCGGCTCCGGGCTTTCGAAGACCGCGGGATAGCTGTCCATCGCCTCGTCGATCCCGAGCGAGTGCGGCTGATTCGGATCGGCGTTCGTGAAGTTGATCGTCACCGAGTAGCCCTGGGGGACGACGATGGCTCCCTCGCCGGCGTAGAGGCCGTTGAAGTTCCAGCGGTTGTTGGCCTCGGTGTCACCGGCCCGGATGTCCATGGAGACGGTCCTGGCCGTCTCGTCCATGGTCATCCACGCCGGCGTCGACAGCGAGCCCTCCGGACCGGCCATGTCGGCGGCCGGCTCCTCGGCCATCGCGGTCGTGTCCATCGCGGTCGTGTCTTCGCCCTCGTCCGCGGCGCCGCCGCAGGCAAGGAGGCCCAGGGTGAGCAGGAGCGTGGTCAGAGAGGCGGAAATGCGCATGGTCGTCACTCCCAATGAAAGTGTGGCGTTGACTGTGGCAGGGGTGTCTTCGAAACGGCAAATATAACGTGGATCCGACCGGCGGGGCGACCGGCGTCAGCCCGACTCGCTGGTGTGGTCGTGGACGATCACCCAGCGCCCGTCGATGTCCCTCAGAACGAGCGAGAAGATTCCGCCACGCGGCCCCTCGGCGGTCTCCAGCGCCCAGCGGCCCAGGACCCACGCGCTTCCACGACCGAGGGCGTGGACCTCGAGGTCGGAAAACGAAAGCGTACCCATGGTCGCGGTCCGGTCCCCGTAGGCGGCGCGGTACCGGTCGAGCGTCGTCTGCCACCCGCGCTGGACGCGGCCTCCCGAGGTGAAGACCAGGTCCGGGCTCCGCCAGTAGCCGTCCATGAAGCCCTCCAGGTCGCCCTGGTTCCAGGCCCGCACCTGGGACCTGAGGACGCCGAGAACGTGATCCCGCACCTCCGCTTCGGCTCCCGGCCCCATGGAGGCGCATCCGGCTCCGAGAAGGACGACTGCGAGGACCGACCCCACGAAGCGTGGCCTCATCGGGCCTCCTGGAGATCGACGTCCAGCTCGAGCGGCCGCCCGTCCCGCTCGAGGACCAGCCGGGCCGCGCCATCGCTCACGCTCCGCTGGAGGGCGCGCACGTAGTCGTAGATCGATTCGACCGGAATCCCGTCCAGCGAGAGGATCCGGTCGCCGGGCCGGACTCCGGCCCGCTCCGCCGGCGAGCCCGTCTCGATCCGGTCGACGACGACCGGCTCGCCGGGCCCGGCGGGAAGCGGCACCGCGCCGAGCCGGCGCCCGACGCTGACCGGTTGGTCGAGGGGCGGCGCGACGGGCGTACTGGCGCGTTCGTCGGCCAGCGCGTACGTGCTCGGTCGGAAGACGAGGCGCTCCCCGCTGCCGGCGAGCCGTCCGACCAGTTCGCGCACGAAGGTCGTGACCTGGGTCAGGCCGGCGTAGTCGAGCAGGTCGGCGTCGTCCGAGGCCCGGTGGTAGTCCTGATGGACACCCGTGAACATGGCGACCACCGGGACCTGGCGCAGATAGAACGGGGCGTGGTCGGAGGGACCGTACCCCTCGGCCATCAGGCGCAGAGGCAGCTGGACGTCCGCGTTGGCCCTCTCCAGCAGGTCGGGCCACGCCGCACTGGATCCGACCCCGTAGACGATGAGCTCGTCCCGGAGCCGTCCCACCATGTCCATGTTGATCATGGCCGTCACGCTCGTCAGCGGAACGACCGGGTGGTTCACGAA
>DATEDS010000196.1:0-2250 GCA_035281565.1 Gemmatimonadota bacterium | reverse complement strand
GTCGGGGCGGACCTGCCGCCGGACTCGATCGACGTGGTCCTGGCCCCTGGTGAGGGGGCATTCCGCGAGCTCACGGGAGGCCGGGTCCCCGACTGGGGCCTGGCCGTGGCCTTCCCGGACGTCCGCCGGGTGGTTATGCGGTCCCCCCGGCTGACGGGCTCGGAAGACGTCGACCCGGGCGTCGTCCTCCGTCATGAGCTCAACCACGTCTATCTGGCCTTGGCCGCGGGAGAGAGCAGCGCCACGCCGCGGTGGTTCCACGAGGGGTTCGCCGCGCTCTACGCGGGCGAATGGCGGTGGGTCGATCCGGTTCGGCTGGCGTGGGGACGGGTCACGGGGGGGATGACGCCCCTGTCGGCGCTCGAGCGATCGTTCCCGGCCATGCCCGCTCCCGGGCTCGCCTACGCCCAGAGCATGGCCGCCGTCCGGAACCTCCAGCGGCGGGGTGGCGATCGGGGTATCGGACTCCTCCTCGAGCGCATGCGGGGCGGGGCCACATTCGACGTCGCCCTGCGCGGCACCTACGGCCTCACCCTGGCCGAGTTCTACGCGGATTGGCAGGAGGAGATGGGACACGAGTTCGGCTGGGCGGTCGTCCTGACCGACGAGCGGGGCATCTGGATCGCTGCGGCTCTGCTCGTTCTATTCGGATGGTTCGTGCGACGTCGGGCGATTCGGCGGGAGATCGAGCGGCGGCGGGCGGGCGAGGATGCTGCCCTGGGAGCGCCCGACGACCACTCGCTCGGCGTCGAGGAGTGGGAGCGAACGTGGGAGCACGAGGACGATGCCTGGCGGGGGGAAGAGTGAGGCCGTTCATCGGGGTACGTTGGCTCTTCGCCCCCGTCCTCCTGTGCCCATCGCGCAATGGGCGCCTACCATGGAGGGCCGGTATTTTGGGGGTCGGAGGGGTGGCCGAGACGGCTTAAGGCGCCGGTCTTGAAAACCGGTATGGGGCGGGAGCTCCATCGTGGGTTCGAATCCCACCCCCTCCGCCATCCGGTCGATCGCGTTTCCTCCTACCCGCAGGCGGTCTGGAGCTCGGCGATGTCGAGGTCCTCGCCGAGAACGACCAGGACATCGCCGACCTGGATGCGATGTCCGGGGTCGGGATTGAAGGCCATCGCCCCGTCGGCTGTCTTGATGGCCACGACGATCACCCCGAACCGCCCGCGGATCCCGGCCTCGGCGATCGACTTGTCGGTCAGCTCGCTTCCCTCGGAGACACGGATGTCGGCGAGGCTCAACTGGAGCGCCTCGTGCCGGGTCACGATCTCCATGAACTCGAGCGCGGCCGGGTTGACCGCCGCCTGGAGCACTCTCAGCCCGGCGATTCGGGTCGGTGAGATCACGTCGTCGGCGCCCGCGCGCTTGATCCGCGTCTCGCCCGCCGGGTCCCCGGCCCGCGCGATCACCTTGATCCCGCGATTCCGGTCCTTTGCCGCGATCGTGAGGTAGAGGTTGTCCGCGTCGGAGGGAAGGAGAGCGAGCAGCGTCCGCGCGCGATCGATCCCCGCCTGCTCGAGCGTCGTCTCGTCCGTGGCGTCGGCGATGATGTGCAGGTACCCCTCGTCCCGGAGCGAGGGAGCCGCATCGGCCGAGTTGTCGATGACGCAGAAGGGGAGGCCTTCCCGGGCGAGGCCGTCGGCCACCGGCCGCCCCACCTTGCCGTAGCCGCAGACGATGAAATGGTTTTGGAGCCCGGCGAGATCCCGCTGCATGCTGCGCCTCCCCAGAACCTCCAGGAGCTCGCCCTCGAACACGCTCTGCCCGACGCGCGTGAGAGTGTACAAGAGGGTCGTGAGCCCGGCCATGATCAGGAACATCGTGAACGTGCGGCCGGCGTCGGAGAGGGGGTGGACCTCCTGGAACCCCACCGTCGTGATGGTGGTGACGGTCTGGTAGAGGCTGTCATGCCAGGACCAGCCCTCGATCAGCTTGTAGCCGGCCGCCCCACCGACGATGCACAGGGCGAGAAGAGCGAGGCCGAGGACGATCCCGGTCTGCGGCGTCCCCGTGGTCACCCTTTGGAGGCTACGGCTCGACCCGCTCACGGGGCATGATTCTAGACGTGAGGGAAGAGCGCTCGCAAAGGCGGGCGGTCCGGCGACGCGCTTTGACAGCCCGGTCGCGATCGAGGTAGTTTTGATGTCCCGATCGGCCTGTTCGACAGCGAGGAGAGTGTCGCGCGGAGAGGTGGCCGAGTGGTCGAAGGCGGCACCCTGCTAAGGTGTTATACGGGTAATCCCCGTA
>DATEDS010000195.1:0-11871 GCA_035281565.1 Gemmatimonadota bacterium | reverse complement strand
GCCCAGCGGTCACCTCGGTCACGGCGGTCGAGCCCTCCGGTGGCATGAACCGGCGCGCCGCACGGAATCGAACGGACGCGCGGGTCCCGGTCCGTCTGGTCGCCGGCAGCGCCGAGCAGCTCCCCTTTCGTGACGGCGCCTTCGACACCGCGGTGACGGTCTTCGTCCTGTGCACGATCCCGGACGCCCTCCGGTCCCTCGCGGAAGCGCGCCGAGTCCTCGCGCCCGGCGGGCGTCTACTCTTCCTCGAACACGTCCGGGCGCCCGATCCCGGTCTCGAACGGTGGCAGCGAAGACTTCAGCCGATCTGGGGCCGGCTGGCGTGCGGGTGCGTTCTGGCGCGGGATACGGAACAGCGGATCCTCGATATCGGCTTCACGATCGAGGAGATCGAGCGCTTCTGGCTTCCCCGGGTGCCGCGTGTGGTAGGCAGAATGGTCCGCGGGCAGGCCGTCCGGTGACCGGAGGTTGCTCTTCTACTCGACCGTCGTCCGGGCCCCCATCTCCGCGTCAAGGATGAGCAGCGCCGCGCTGTCGTCGCCGATCATCCGGAGCCGCTCGACGATCTGGAGCGCGCTCGCCTCCTCCTCGACCTGCTCGGTGATGAACCACTGGAGCAGCGCCTGGACGGGGTAGTCCTTCTCCTTGACCGCCAGCTCGTACAGCTCGTTGATCTTCTCGGTCACCGCCCTCTCGTGCTCGTACGCCTGCTCCATGACGTCCAGCGGCGAGTCGAACGAGGCGGGCGGCTTCTTGACGGCCTGGAGCTCGACATCGCCGTTCCGGTCGTAGACGAAGTCGAAGATCTTCATGGCGTGCAGGATCTCCTCCTCCCGCTGGAGGCGCATCCAGTGGGCGAAGCCGGTCAGGTTCCGGCCCTGGAAGTAGCCCGACATGGAAAGGTACAGGTAGGCCGCGTAGAACTCGTTGTTGATCTGATCGTCGAGGGCGGCCTGGATCTTCTTGCTCAGCATCGGCCGGTCTCCTTCGCTGACGGCTTCCGGTTGCACGGAGTTGGGCGGACCGACAACGGTACGCGACTCAGGATAACACGCGCCGGTCCCCGGCGCCCCGATGGTGGCCGGGCAATTCGCGGCGCCGATGCCGCGGACCTCTAGACGGGGGTCAGGCTGAAGGCCTGCAGGAAGACCAGAACCAGGAGGGCACGACCCAGGATATCCATCGGCCGTGACTTTTCGCAGGAGCCGTGCCACGGCGCCTGTTGCTGATTCCGTCTCGACGGGGAAGCTTAGGCTTCCATGTCTCTCCGTGCCCCTCCGCGGGCCTTCCTCGCGACCGCCCTCCTCGCCCTCTCGCTTCAAGCGCTCTTCGCTCAGGAGCCCGGTGACCGCCCGCGGGTGGGTGTCGCCCTGAGCGGCGGCGGCGCGCGCGGGATCGCCCACGTCGGGGTCCTCCGCGCGCTCGAGGATCTCCACGTCCCCGTCGACGTGATCGGGGGCACGAGCATGGGGGCGATCGTGGCGGGACTCTACGCCTCGGGCCTCGGCCCGGACGAGATCGAGGCGGTCCTCGCGGAGGTCGACTGGGAGCGGATCCTGAGCGACAAGCCGCTCCCCGGAGCGCTCGAGTTCCGGCGCCGCGAGGACAACAGGCGGTATGTCTGGGAGATGGAGATGGGCGTGGACTCGGACGGCCTCCAGGTGCCGGGCGGGCTGATCGCCGGACAGGAGCTGGGTGAGCTTCTCCGGCGCCACACGTTCGCTGCTGCAGCGATCGACTCGTTCGATCACCTCCCGGTGCCGTTCGTCGCGATCGCGACCGATGTCCGGTCCGGTCTCGCGGTCGTCCTTCGCCGAGGGGACCTCCCGGCCGCCCTCCGGGCCAGCATGGCGATTCCCACCGTCTTCACGCCCGTCGAGATCGACGGGCGGCTCCTGGTCGACGGCGGGCTCACCGACAACCTCCCGGTGGACGAGGTGCGTGGCCTCGGGGCCGACGTGGTCGTGGCGGTCGACGTGAGCCTGCCGATCGATCCCGACGACGAGTTCCGCTCGCCTTTCGACGTCCTCGAGCGTTCGGCCGCCATCGTCTCAAGGACGCGCGTGGCCGAACAGCTGGCGCGCGCCGACGTCGTGATCACGCCCGACCTGGAGGGGTACGGGCTCTTCGACTTCGAGGACGGCGGGCGGCTGGTCGAGCTGGGGGTGGCGGCGGCCGAGACGGGAGGAAGCCGCCTTCGCCAGTGGGCCGTCTCTCCGGAGGACTGGGAGCGGCACCGGAGCCACCGGACTCCGCCCGGGCCGCCGGCCAGGGTCGCGCAGGTCCGGTTCGACGTCCCCGGCTGGCTCGACCCGCGGCGCAGGGACGCCCGGATCGAGACTCGCGCGGGCGACCCCCTCTCTCCGAGGCCCCTGGAGGAGGATGCCGCCCGTCTGTACGCGCTGGGCGAGTTCGAGAGGGTCGGCTGGTCGATCGAACGAGACGCCGTCGTCACCTACTCGGCCGACGAGAAGCCGTGGGGCCCGAACTACCTGGACGGGGGCCTCCGGCTCGTCCTCGACTCGGGGGGCGACGACTTCAGGACCGGGATCGTCACCTACGACGCCGTGATCAACCTGACCCGCCGGCGGATCGGCGCTCGCGGAGCCGAATGGCGGAACGACCTCCGTCTCGGCGAGACGGCCGGTGTCGAGACCGAGTGGGATCAGCCGCTCGATTTCGCGGGACACTGGTTCGTCGCGGGCGGCGGAGGGTGGCTCTCGAGCCAGCAGTCGGTCTACGAGGCGGGGCGGCTGGCGGCCGAGTACGGTGTCGACCGCGCCCAGGTGCGGCTCGAAGGAGGCCGCCGGCTCGGCCGCGCCGCCGAACTCCGGGTCGGTCTCCGCGGCGCCCGGATCGACGCCGAGGTCGAAGCGGGGAGCTCCGACCTCCCCGAACTCCACGTCGGCCAGGCTGCCCTGACCGCGCGCGCGGTCGTCGACCGGCTGGACGACGTGAGCTTCCCTCACGAGGGCGTCTATCTGAGGCTCGAGGGCCTTCTCTCTAGAGAGGGTCTCGGAAGCCATCTCTCGTACGACCGGCTCGAGCTCGAGGCGCGCGGGTTCGCCTCGACCGGTCCCCACACCGGCTTCGCGGGCGTCACGATGGGATCGAGCCTCGGGAGCGACCTTCCCGCCTATGACGCCTTCCGGCTGGGGGGTTTCCTCTCCCTCTCCGGGTTCGGCGATGGCGCTCTCCGGGGATCGTACGTGGGCGTCGCCCGGGTCGGCTACCTGTACCGCTTCGCGACGATCCCGCCGGCTTTCCGCGGGATCTACCTGGCGGCGTGGGCCGAGGGCGGAAACGTGTGGGACGAAGGGCGGGACATCGGGCTGGGCGACCTGCTCTGGGCCGGCACCGTGGCGCTCGGCGCCGACACGGGGATCGGTCCGGTCTTCGTCGCCTACGGCGCCGCCGAGGACGGCGACGATCGCGTCTACGTCGCACTCGGGACCCTGTTCTGAGCCGGCCCGTCCGCTTGCCCCGGCCCCTTCGCCCGACCCAACTTGAGGTCCGCCGATGGAACGGATCGAAGGTCTCGCCAAGCTGACCGGCGCCGAGCGCTACGTGGACGATCTCGCGGTCGAGGGCGCCCTCTGGGGGATGACCGTCCGGAGTCCGGCTCCTAGGGGACGGATCCGCGCCGTCCGGTTCGGCGACGGGGTCGACTGGTCGGAGGTCGTCGTCGTCGATCACCGGGACATCCCGGGCGAGAACACGGTCCTCCTGATCGAGCGGGACCAGCCGGTCCTGGCCGCCGACGCCGTCCGTCACGTCCACGAGCCGGTCGTCCTGGTCGCCCATCCGTCCCGCGAGACGGCACGCCGGGCGGCGCGCGAGATCTCGATCGAGATCGACCCCGAGCCGGCCCACCTTGACTTCATTGAGGAGCCGGGTCCTGACGTCATCCAGCACGGCGACGACAACGTGTTCAAGCGGATCGAGATCGTGAAGGGGGACGTCGAGGCGGCGCTCGCGTCCGCCGCGCGGATCGTCGAAGGGACGTACCGGACGGGATCCCAGGAGCACGTCTACCTGGAGCCTCAGGCGATGCTGGCCTGGGTCGAGGACGGCGTCGTGGTCGTGAAGGGGAGCCTCCAGTGCCCCTACTACGTCCACAAGGCGATGATCCCCGCGCTGGATCGCGGCCCCGACCGGGTCCGGGTGATCCAGGCGCCGACCGGCGGCGG
Source organism: Gemmatimonadota bacterium (assembly GCA_035281565.1). Classification (GTDB taxonomy): domain Bacteria; phylum Gemmatimonadota; class Gemmatimonadetes; order JACCXV01; family JAHWKZ01; genus DASRVA01. The sequence goes on along the minus strand of DATEDS010000195.1, from coordinate 7,681 downwards.
CTTCGGCGGCAAGGAGGAATACCCCTCCATGATCGCGCTCCACGCCGCGCTCCTGGCGCTCAAGGCCGGTCGCCCGGTCAAGATCGTCTACGACCGCGGCGAGGACATGGTCGCGACGACCAAGCGCCATCCCTCGTGGATCCGTCACCGGACCGGCGTCGACCGGGGGGGCCGGCTGGTCGCCCAGGACATCGAGGTCGTCCTGGACGGGGGCGCCTACGTCACCCTCTCCCCCGTCGTCCTGTCGCGCGGGGTGATCCACGCGGCGGGACCCTATGCCTGCGAGAACGTCCGGATCCGCGGCCGGGCCGTCCTCACCAACTCGCCCCCGCACGGCGCCTTCCGCGGCTTCGGCGCCCCGCAGACGATCTTCGCGAACGAGCGTCACATGGATCGCGTGGCGGAGGCGATCGGCCAGGACCCGATCGAGCTTCGGCGGAGGAACCTGATCCGGGACGGCCAGTCGACCGCGACCGGCCAGGTGATCCGGGACGGCACGGACCGGGTCGCCATCCTGGACCGCGCGGTCGAGGTCTCGGCGTGGCACCTCAGGGACGCCGACCACCGGGCGTTCAACGCCTCGCACCCGTACCTGCGCCGGGGGATGGGTCTGGCGTGCTTCCATCACGGAGCGGGCTTCACCGGCGGCGGCGAGGTGGTCCTCGCCTCGCGGCTCGAGGTGGCCGGGCTCGGGAGCGGCCGGGTCGAGGTCCGGAGCGCCAACATCGAGATGGGCCAGGGTACCCTCACCGTGTTCACCCAGATCGCCGCCGATCGGCTCGGCCTCGAGCCCGGCGACGTCGTGATCGCCGAGGCCGACACGGCGCGGGTCCCGAACAGCGGCCCGACCGTGGCCTCCAGGACCGCGATGGTCGTCGGACGGCTGGTCGAGCTCGCGTGCGACGATCTGCGGAATCGGGTGGGGCTGTCGGCCGACGACCGCGGCGAACGGGTGCGCGAGGCGATCGCCCGCTGGCACGAGGAGCACGGCGGCCAAGAGCCGGTCGGCCGGGCCGAGTACGCGCGCCCCCCCGGAATCCAGTGGGACGATGAAGCCTACCGGGGCGACGCCTACGCCGCCTTCGCGTGGTCGGTCCAGGTGGCCGAGGTCGAGGTCGACCTGAGGACGTGCGGCGCACGCGTGACCGACTTCGTGGCCGTCCAGGAGGTCGGCCGGATCCTCAACCCGACCCTCGCCCGCGGTCAGATCCAGGGCGGGGTCGTTCAAGGGATCGGATGGGCTCTCATGGAGGAGTGCCGATGGGAGGAGGGAGCGATGGCCAACGGCCAGCTCACCAACTACGTCATCCCGACCAGCGAGGACGTGCCGCCGATCCGGGTCGTCTTCCTCGAGAACCCGTTTCCCCATGGCGCCCAGGGCGCCAAGGGGATCGGCGAGCTCCCGATCGACGGCCCGGCGCCCGCGGTGGCCAACGCGATCGCCCGGGCGACGGGCGCCGATCCGCTCGAGATCCCGGTGACGCCGGAACGGCTGGCGGCCCTTCTCGAACCGGCATCACGAACGGCGGACCCGCGTGTCGCCTGAGCCCACGGCCAGGCTCCGGGTCGAGTTCACGCTCAACGGCTCCCCGGTGGGGGTCGACGTCGCCCCGGCCGAGCGGCTCCTCGACACGCTCCGGTACGGGCTCGGGCTGACCGGCACCAAGGAAGGGTGCGGCGAGGGCGAGTGCGGCGCCTGCACCGTCCACCTGGACGGGATCCCGGTCATGTCGTGCCTGGTCCCCTCCTGGCAGGCCGGCGGCCGCCGGGTCCGGACCGTCGAGTCGGTGCCGGCCGACCGGATCCGGCCCCTCCTTCGGACGGGGGCGACCCAGTGCGGGGCGTGCACCCCCGGGGTCGTCATGACCGCCCTCTGGATCGCCGACCACCCGGAGCTACTCGAGTCTCACACCGTGCGCGAGCTCATGGCCGGAAACCTATGCCGGTGTACGGGTTACGACGGCATCGTCGAGGGCGTTACCGCGATGATCGCGAGCCACGGCCCGGCGGGGGCTCCCTGATGCGGGTCCTCGCGCCACGCTCGCTGGAGGAGGCGCTCGGCATGCGGGCCGCCGAGGACGTCGTCCCGATGGCGGGGGGTACGGATCTGCTCGTCCACTGGCCGGTCCGGCCGGAGACCCGGGAACGGACGTACCTCGACCTGTGGGGTCTAGACGAGCTGGCCGGCCTGCGGTGGAGCGAGGGGTGGCTCGAGCTGGGCGCCCTCGCCACCTACTGGGACGTGATCCGGGATCCCCGGGCCGACCGCGAGCTCCCGATCCTGGCCCAGGCCGCGCGCCAGGTCGGCGCGATCCAGATCCAGGCGCGGGGCACCTGGGGCGGCAACATCGCCAACGCCTCCCCGGCCGCGGACGGCGTCCCCGTCCTCATGGCGTGCGACGCGACCGTGCTCCTCAGCTCGCTGCGGGGGAGCCGGGAGGTGCCGCTGGAAGGGTTCTACCGGGGCTACAAGGAGATGGACCTGGCGCCGGACGAGCTTGTCGCGGCGATCCGGATCCCCCGCCGGAGCCGGCCCGTCCAGCGGTTCCTCAAGGTCGGGTCGCGTCGCGCGCAGGCGATCGCGAAGGTCGGGCTCGCGCTCACCCGCTCGGACGAGGGATGGCGGTGCGTCGCGGCCAGCGTCGCCCCGACCGTCCGCCGCTGCCCGGCGATCGAGGCACGGCTCGAGGAAGGATGGAAGCCCGGCTCGCCGGCCGACCTGATCCCACTGCTCCGCTCCGACGTCGCTCCGATCGACGACCTCCGCTCGACCGCCGCCTACCGGGAAGGGACGATGGCGCGGATCCTCTATCACGCGTGGCCGGACGGCGCGGCGTGAGCGGGCCCGGACCCAAGCCGACGACCTCGCTGTCGAGCCGGCAGCTCCGAAACGTCCTCTCCCCTCTCGAGGACGGGCTCGCCGAGTGGGCCCGGATCCGTCCCGGCGAGCGGCCCGAGCGTCAGCCCGTCCACACGGTCTACGGGGGCGCCGACCTGTTCTCGGCCGATCTCGCGCGGAAGCTGGGCGACGTGGCCCTCCGGACGCTCCGGACGTACGCCCCCGACCCGCCCACCTTCGCCGACGCGGTCGGGCTCCCACCGCTGCTGGCCGACACGATCTACGCGCGCGTCGTCGAGAAGCTCGAGCGGGAGCCGGTCGAGGACTTCCGGATCGACTTCGAGGACGGCTACGGCGAGCGGTCCGACGCGGAGGAGGACCAGGCCGCGGTCGAATCGGCGGCCGAGGTGGCCCGGGGCTTGGAGGCAGGCACCCTGCCGCCCTTCGTCGGGATCCGGATCAAGCCTCTGAACGCGCGTCATCTCGCCCGGGCCGCCCGGACCCTGGACCTCTTCGTGACCGGGCTGGTCGGGAAGACCGGCGGGCGGCTTCCGTCCGGCTTCGTCGTGACCCTTCCCAAGGTCGTCCTCGTCGACCAGGTCACCGCGCTGGTCGACCTGTTCGAGACGCTGGAGGCCGAGCTCGAGATCCCCGACGGCACCCTCCGGCTCGAGCTCATGGTCGAGACGCCGCAGTCCCTGATCGGTCCGGACGGGCGGGTGGCGCTCCCCGGTCTGGTCGACGCCGCCCAGGGTCGGTGCCAGGCCGCCCACTTCGGGGTCTACGATCACACGGCGAGCCTCCAGATCACGGCGGCGCACCAGACCCTGGACCACCCGGCCTGCGACTTCGCGCGCCACCTCATGCAGGCGGCCCTCAACGGGACCGGCGTCTGGCTCTCCGACGGCGCGACCAACGTCCTGCCGGCCCCGCCCCACCGGGCCCGCGAGGGCAGGGCGCTGACCGCCGGGCAGGAGCGGGAGAACCGCGAGGCCGTCCACCGCGGCTGGCGTCTCCACGCGGACCACGTGCGTCACAGCCTGCGCCATGCGTTCTACCAGGGATGGGACCTCCATCCGGCCCAGCTGCCGACCCGCTACGCGACCCTCTACGGGTTCTTCCTGGACGGGCTCGGCGAGATGGCCGGCCGGCTCCGCCACTTCATCGAGCGGGCCGCCCGGGCCACCCTGAGCGGCGACGTCTTCGACGACGCCGCCACGGGGCAGGCCCTCCTCAACCACTTTCTCCGGGGGATGAACTGCGGGGCGATCACCGAGGAGGAGGCGCTCGCGACCGGTCTCACGATCGCCGAGCTCCGGAGCCGCTCCTTCGGCCGGATCCTCGCGGGGCGCCGCGGGTGACGCTCAGCTTCCCCGGTAGGTCGTGTAGCCGAAGGGGCTGAGGAGCAGGGGAACGTGGTGGTGCTGGCTCGGGTCCTTCACCCGGAAGACGACCGCGACCTCGGGATGGAAGCTCTCGACGCCCAGCTCGCGGAAGTATTCGCCGGTCGCGAACCGGAGCCGGAAGATCCCCGGCTCGAGATGCCCCTGGCCCAGGAGCTCGCGCGCCCGGCCGTCGGCGTCGGTCCGTCCCGAGCCCAGCTCGCGCCAGCCTTCCCCGTCGCGCGTTTCCAGCCGTACCTCGACCCCGGACGCGGGCCGGCCGCTCGAGGTGTCGAGGACGTGGGTCGTGACGCTCATGGGGTCGCGTGTCGCTCCCTGCCGCCGAAGAGCCGCTCGAGCCTGAGCCGCGCGATCTCCCGGAGCTCGCCCGCGGCGACGGCGAGCTCGGTCTCCGGGTCGTTCGCCATCCGCCGCTCGAGCCGGGAAAGGATCTCGGTCGCCGACCGGCCGCTCGCCCGGATCAGGAAGATATAGCCGAACCGCTCCTCGTACTCCCGCTGGGCGTCGGCGAGGGCCCGCCGGGTCGTCTCGGGCGCGTCCAGGACGCCCGCCTGCTCGTGTTCGGAGAGGGAGCGGGTCGCGTCGAACCTCGGCCCCATCAGGTCGCTTCCGCCCAGGCGCGGGTGGTGTTCGATCGCCTCCCGCCAGTCGGCGGGCCCGAGCCCGGCCCACGCGGCCTCCGCCGCCGCGAGGAGCCGGTCCAGATCGCCGAAAGGTCGACGGTCTGCTACGGCGTTCGCCCATCGCTCGGAGCCGCAGCAGTCCCGGAGCCGCTCGACGGCCTCGGCCCGCGGGGCCGCGTCCAGGTCCTCGATCATGCCGGGTCGCCGAACACCCGGAGCCGCGCCACGCCGCCGTCCGGATGGATCGACAGCCGAACGTGGGTCACCGGCCGACCGTCCACGACCTGGACGTCGTGCGGCGCATCCGGGCCGAGCGCCGTGCGTGGGACGATCTCGTGCCATCCCGGGTGGTCCCCGGGAGGGGCCGCGAGCCCGGACGCCGGCCCGCCGAAGGCACCCCCGTCGTCCAGCCCCTCCACCCGGAAGCTCTCCGGGTAGTTCCCCTTGAAGTGGGTCGTCTCGACCACGATCCGCCGCGGGACGCCGCGCTCGCCGAGCCGGATCACCACCCAATCGTGCCCCGGACCCCGGCGCCGCCGGGTCTCCCACCCGTCCCCCATGTGCCGCGCCGGGTCGGGGAGAAGCAGGTGATGGGGCGGACCGAATCGGGCGTCACTCCAGGCCAGGGCCAGGCCGCCCCGGTGGACGGCGGCCAGGTCGACCGCCCCCGGCTCCGGCGCCGGATCCGGGACCGGCACACCGTGGACCCGGAAGCGGGCCACTCCCCCGTCGGGGAGGATGTTCAGCCGCACGTGCGTCCACCGGTTCCGGTCCCGGACCGGGAACCGGTTGTCGCTATCCGGCGCGAGCGGAAGCGGCGGGACGATCGTGGTCCACGGCCAGACGTCGAACGTCCCGTCGAGGCCTCTCGCATCGATCCCGCACGCCTCGACCGACGCCCGTTCCGGGTGGTTTCCCCGGAAGTGGCTCGTGTCCACGTTGACGCCGTGGATGACCCCCGGCGCGCCCAGCCGCACCACGACCCAGTCGTGGCCGGGTCCCCGCCTCCGCCGACTCTCCCAGCCGTCCATCCACTTGCCGCGGTCCGTGTACCGATCAGGATCGTACCGGGCCCGACCCTCGCGGAGCAGGTTCTCCTTCGGGGCGAAGAACTCGTCGCTGGCCGAGAGCGCCACGCCCCCCAGCCGCTCCCCGGCCAGGTCGGGATAGGCTTCGAAGCGGAACTCGGTCCCGGGATCGTCCGTCGCGACCATCGGGGGTCGAGTGTATCATCCGCGGGTGGGTGAGGCGAAGGTCCGACTCGATCGCTGGCTGTGGGCCGCGCGATGGTTCAAGACGCGCGCGCTGGCGACCCGGGCGGTGACCGGAGGCAAGGTGCAGCTGAACGGGCGCCGCGCGAAGCCGGCTGCCGACCTCCGGGTGGGCGACGACCTCCGGATCGTGAAGGGGCCATACGCGTTCGCGGTCGTGGTCCGGGCCCTGGCCGGGCGCCGGGGCTCGGCCAAGGAGGCGGTCCTGCTCTACGAGGAGACCGGGGAGAGCCGGGAGGCCAGGGAGCTTCGCCGGATCCAGCTGCGCGACATGCCGGTCCCCTCCTACGAGGGGAAGGGCAGGCCGACCAAGCGGGAGCGGCGGAAGCTCGAGCGCGCCCGCCGGCCCCCGCCGGACTGACTCCCCCCGGTTACAGGAATTCCTTCAGCAGCTCCAGGTCCACGTTCCCGCCGCTCAGGACGCAGGCGACGGTCGCGTCCCGGGCCACGTCGAGGCGGCCGGTGAGGAGTCCCGCCAGCGACGCGGCGGCCGCGGGCTCGGCGAGGAGCTTGGTATAGCTGAGGATCAGACGCAGCGCCTGGACGATCTCGGCGTCCTCCACGAGCACGAGGTCGTCCACCCGCGCCTGGATGTGGGCCAGCGTGTGCCGACCGGCGAAGGGAGCGTTCAGGCCGTCCGCGATCGTGGCCCGCTCCCGGAGCACGATCGGCTCGCCCAGGTCGAGGCTCTTCCTCATGACCGCCGAGCCCTCGGGCTCGACGCCGAACACCCGGGCCTCCGGCCGCACGCCCTTGACGGCCGTCGCGATCCCGGAGATCAACCCCCCTCCCCCCACGCTCACGACGACCGCGTCCACGTCGGGGACGTCCTCGACGATCTCGAGCCCCACCGTCCCCTGCCCAGCGATGATCCGCGGATCGTCGAACGGGTGGACGAGGGTCAGGTCCTGCTCCCGCTGGATCGTCAGGCAGGTCTCGAGGAGGTCGCCCTCGGTCAGGACGACCTCGCCGCCGTAGCCGCGCGTCGCCTCGATTTTGCTCGTGGGCGCCCCGGCCGGCATGACGACCACCGCCCGGATCCCGTACTGGCCCGCGCCCCACGCCAGCGCCTGGGCGTGGTTCCCCGCCGACAGCGTGACCACGCCGCGCCGCCGTTCCTCCGGCGACAGGTGGTGGAGGGCGTTCAAGACGCCACGGACCTTGAAGGAGCCCGTCTTCTGGAGGAGCTCGGGCTTGAAGAGGAGGCGCACGCCGGCCCGCTCTCCCAGGATCCTCGAGCTCTGCATCGGCGTACGGTGGACGCGGCCGGCGATGACGACGGCGGCGGCGCGGACATCGCCGAGCGAAACCAGATCGGTGCCTATGGTGCGCTCTGCGACGCCACCGGGCTCAGCACTTCCACGTCCAGCGTGAACGTTCGTTCCTCCTCCGGCTTCATCGCGCCGACCCCAACCACCTGACGGGCGATCTCCACGCCCTTCTCGTTCCGGATCGCCAGAACGACGGAGTATTCCCACGGCTCGCCGCCTATCGGGTGGCGGATCGTGCCTTCGACGCGCAGCGGAGAGGAGCTCGCCCACGTGC
>DATEDS010000194.1:0-6570 GCA_035281565.1 Gemmatimonadota bacterium | reverse complement strand
GCAAGATCGAAGTCGAGTGGGACACGGGCGGGGCGCAGACCTTCATCGTGCGGCTGGTGGTCACCGGCACCGACCGGCGGGGACTCTTCGCGGACGTGGCGGGGGCGGTCTCCCGGACATCGACCGACATCAAGAGCGCCGATCTGAGCGCGACGGAAACCGGCATCGAAGGGACGTTCGTCGTCGAGGTCACCGATCTAGAGCACCTGAACCGGGTCATCGAGTCGATGAAGTCGATCGACGGGATCCTGGAGGTGGAGAGGAAGGAATACTTCGGAGCGCATCACCTGGGGACGAACGCCAGCCGGGCGGTCTCGTAGGCCTCCCCGGTCCCGGAACTCCAGGCACCGCGGCGGGGTCCAAAGATCCATGAACCGCGGAACCGGACGCCTGGGCGCGGGGCTCCTGGCCCTCTCGCTCCTCCACCCCACGGCCGGGCTCGGCACCCAGGGCGATCCGGAGCAGGTGCTCAGGCGGGCCGACCGCGCGCTGGACGGGCTGACCACCCTGCGGGCGGAGTTCGACCAGCAGGTCTACAATCCGGTCCTCGAGCGGACGACCACGGGCCACGGAACGCTGACCTATCGCTCGCCCGAGCTGTTTCGGATCGCATACAGCGATCCCGAGGGTGACGTCGTCGTCAACGACGGGGAACGGGTCTGGATCTACCTGCCGAGCAGCCAGCCCGGCCAGGTGATCCGCCAGCCGGCCGCCGCCAGCGAGGTCCAGAACCCGCTCACCTACCTGCGCGACCTCCGGGATCGCTACGTGGCGGTATCGGGCGGCACGCAGACGGTCGCCGGCCGGCCGACCGATCGGCTGGTCCTCACGCCGGCCGGGCCCCGGGCCCCCTTCATGCTGCTGGAGGTGTGGGTCGAGCGGGAGACCGGGTTCCTGCGCCGGGTCCGGACCCGTACCGACGAGGGCGTCGCGACCACCTACACGTTCGTGCGCCTGGAACCCAATGCCCGGTTGTCCGCCGGGGCGTTCGAGTTCGAGCCGCCGCGGGGCGTCGAGATCTTCGACTCCTAGGGCGCCTGCGGGTCGGTTGCCGGGCGCGGTACATTCCAGGCCATGCCGCAGTTCGAGCTCGTCACCGACCTCGTCCCACGAGGGGACCAGCCGAAGGCCATCGCCGAGCTGAGCGAGGGGCTCGCCGAGGGGCGCCGGTACCAGACCTTGCTGGGGGCGACCGGCACCGGGAAGACCTTCACGATCGGGCACGTGATCGCGAACTACGGTCGACCCACCCTGGTCATGTCCCACAACAAGACCCTCGCCGCCCAGCTCTACGGCGAGCTCAAACAGCTGTTCCCCCACAACGCGGTCGAGTACTTCATCTCCTACTACGACTACTATCAGCCGGAAGCGTACATCCCGGCCACCGACACCTACATCGAGAAGGACGCCTCGATCAACGATGACATCGATCGGCTGCGACTCCGGACCACGTCGTCGCTGATCGAGCGGAGCGACGTGATCGTGGTGGCGTCGGTGTCGGCCATCTACGGGCTCGGGAGCCCGCGGGAGTACCGGTCGTTGATGGTGGTCCTCGAGACCGGCCAGGAGATCCCGCGAGATCGAATTCTCGAGGAGCTGGTACGGATCCAGTACGCCCGGGGAGACTACGACTTCGAGCCGGGCCGGTTCAGGGTGCGCGGCGACGTGATCGAGGTCTTCCCGGCCTACGAGGAGCAGGCCGTCCGGATCGAGCTGTGGGGCGACGAGGTCGAGCGGATCTCCAAGATCGACCCCCTGCGGGGCACGACGATCGCGAGCCTGGAACGCGCGGCCATCTATCCGGCCAAGCATTTCGTGACGACGCGCCCCCAGCTCGAGGAGGCGACCCGCGCGATCCGCGCCGAGCTGGAGGAGCGGCTGGTCGTCCTGCGCGAGAGCGGCCGCATGCTGGAGGCCCACAAGCTCGAGACCCGCACCCGCTTCGACCTGGAGATGATGGAGGAGATGGGGTACTGCGCCGGGATCGAGAACTACTCGCGCCACCTCTCGGGGCGGGCACCGGGGCAGCGCCCGTCGTGCCTGCTCGACTACTTCCCTGACGACTTCCTGCTCGTCCTGGACGAATCCCACGTCACGATCCCCCAGATCGGGGGGATGTACGCGGGTGACCGCTCCCGCAAGGAGACGCTGGTCGAGCACGGCTATCGGCTCCCGTCGGCCCTCGACAACCGGCCCCTCCGGTTCGAGGAGTTCGAGCGCTTCATGCAGCGGACGATCTTCGTCTCGGCGACGCCGGCCGACTTCGAACTGGAGAAGTCGGGGGGCGTCGTTGTCGAGCAGATCATCCGCCCCACCGGGCTCCTGGACCCGGAGGTCGTGGTGCGCCCGGTACGGGGTCAGGTGGACGATCTCATGGAGGAGATCCGGCGCCGCGAGGCGGTCGGCGAGAAGGTCCTCGTCACCACGCTCACCAAGCGCATGGCCGAGGACCTGGCCGACTATCTGAACGAGTCGGGTGTCCGGGTCCGGTACATGCATTCGGACATCGACGCCGTCGAACGGATGGAGATCATCCGGGGGCTCCGGACGGACGAGTTCGACGTCCTGGTCGGGATCAACCTTCTGCGCGAGGGCCTCGACCTGCCCGAGGTGTCGCTGGTGGCGGTCCTCGACGCCGACAAGGAGGGGTTCCTGCGCTCCGAGACCGCCCTCATCCAGACGGCGGGAAGGGCGGCCCGGAACGCCAACGGGAAGGTCGTCCTCTACGCCGATCGGGTGACCGAGGCGATGCGGAGGATGATGGACGAGACCGGGCGGCGGCGCGACATCCAGGCCGCCCACAACGAGATTCATGGGATCGTTCCCGAGACCGTGGTCAAGACCCGCGAACAGATCCTCCGTACGACCTCGGTCGCCGACACCCGTGCGGGCCGGGCGCCACGGGCCGTCCGCGAGCGCCTCCAGGGACTCCAGGGCGAGCTCGAGCGGGAGGAGCTGGCGCGCGCGATCGAGGCCGAGATGAAGTCGGCCGCCGAGCGGCTCGATTTCCAGACCGCGGCGCTCCTGCGCGACGAGCTGTTCGAGATCCGGGGGAAGTCCGAGCGCGGTGTCCGGAGCCGCGGAACGCTGCGGGAGCGGATCGGCCTGTAGGTGTCACGGGCTGGGAGCGTCCCGGGAGCGGCGGCCGTGTTCGATTGCCGCGCGCCCGGCCCGGCGGACACCGTCCGGCTGGGGCGCCTGTTCGGGAGGTGGAGCCCTGACGGGGCGGTCATCCTCGTGGAGGGAGGCCTCGGGGCCGGCAAGACGACCTTCGCCCAGGGCGTGGCGTCGGGATGCGAGGTCCCCGGGCCGGTCTCGAGCCCGACCTACAACCTCGTGCTCCACCACCTGGGCCGGCGGCCCTTCGTCCATGCCGACCTCTATCGGCTCGCCGGCCCCGAAGAGCTGGAGACCCTCGACCTCGACGAGATCTTCTCGCCCCCCGGAGTGGCGGTCGTGGAATGGCCGGAGCTGGTGGCCGACCGCGCGACGCCGCCCTGGGCCGCGGTCGCCCTGGTCCGTGAGAACGGCGGGCGCCGGATCACGGGCCGGCTGATCGGGGAGGGGTGGTCGGCCGTCCGGGAGGCCCTGGAGGCGGGCCCTTGAAGGTCCTCGCCATCGACACCGCCACCGACGATTCGGCGGTCGCCCTGCTCGTGGACGGGGCGGGCGCGGAACGACCGGTGGCGTGGCGTTCGGCGTTCCTGGAGACCGCCCCCGCGGCGGTCGAGCTCCTCCGGTGGGCGGGGATGGGATGGCGGGACCTGGACGGGATCGCGGTCCCGGCGGGGCCGGGATCGTTCACCGGTCTCAGGGTCGGTGCGGCCCTCGCGCTCGGGATCGCGGAGCTGGGCGGCCTGCCCCTCTTCGCCCCGTCCACGCTGGCCGTCGTGGCCGAGGCCGCCGCCCCGGGTGGCGCGGGGCGGGTGCTCGCCACCCTGGATGCCAGGCGGGGGAGACGCTATGCCGCCGTGCTCGAGCGGAAGGGGCCGGCGTGGTCGGTGGCCGCCGGGCCGGTGGATGTCGAGGCCGGGGCCGCGGAGACGTGGGCCCCCGGGCTGCCGCATGCCTGCCTGGAGGCGGCCGGGCGAAAGGGGACGCCGGCCATGGCGCTCGCCCGGCTGGTCGCCGCCGCCCCCGAGCCCTACCGCCTGGGGAGTCCGTCCGACCTGCGGATCGCCTACGCCCGGCCGGCCACCGAATCCAGGGCCCGATGAACGCCGTCGTCGAGCCTCGGGTCCGTCCACTGCGCGCGGCCGATCTCGCGGCGGTCATGAGGATCGAACGGTCGGTCTATCCATCCCCCTGGCCCGAGGAACACCTCGCCCGGATCGTCGCGTTGCCCGGAGCCATCGGCCGCGTCGCCGAGCTCGGGGGCGGAGAGATCGTCGGGTATGCGCTCGGGTGGGTCGCCGCCGACGAGGCCGAGCTCGCCAACATCGCCGTAGACCCGCCCCATCGGCGCACCGGGATCGGACACCGTCTCCTCGAGTCGATGCGCGAGGCCGCGGCGGGGCTCGGGGCCACCCGGATGTATCTCGAGGTGCGGGCCTCGAACCAGGTGGCGCAGGCCTTCTATCGCGCCCGCGGGTTCACGGTGACGGGGCGGCGGCGGCAGTACTACAGCCGGCCCCGCGAGGATGCGCTCACGATGGCGGTTGACCTCACCCATGGCGCAACGTAGGCTTACCGGCCCTGCGGGTTGCGACGGGGCCGCGCGCCGGCTTTGTCGCGCCTCCTGCAGCGATGCAGTCGGGGCGACCCCATGAGCTGGTTCAAGCGCGACAAGCGGAAGATCGAGGAGACCACCGCCCGCAAGGAGCTGCCCGGCGAGCTGTGGCAGAAGTGCCCGTCCTGCGGCAGCATTCTCTACCGCAAGGACCTGTCGGGCCGGACGTGGGTCTGCCCCGACTGCGGACACCACTTCCGTGTCGGCGTGGATGAATACGGGGAGCTCCTGCTGGACGAGGGATCGTTCGAGGAGCACGACGCCGAGCTGGCCAGCGTCGACGCGCTTGAGTTCGTCGACTCGAAGCCGTACCCACAGCGGCTCCAGGAGTATCGCGATCGCACGGGACGCCACGACGCGGTCGTGTGCGGCCTGGGTCGGCTGGACGGGCTCGACGTCTCGGTGGCGATCATGGACTTCAACTTCATGGGCGGCAGCATGGGATCGGTGGTCGGGGAGAAGGTGGCGCGGGCGATCGAACGGGCGATCGACCGGGAGATCCCCCTGGTGATCGTCTCGGCGAGCGGCGGGGCCCGCATGCAGGAGGGCGTGCTCTCGCTCATGCAGATGGCCAAGACGAGCGCGCTCCTCGCCGAGCTCGACCGCCGCGGGCTGCCGTTCGTCGCGGTCGACACCGACCCGACGACCGGTGGGGTGACCGCCTCCTACGCCATGCTCGGAGACGTCGTGTTCGCCGAGCCCGCCGCCCAGATCGGCTTCGCCGGACCACGGGTGATCAAGCAGACGATCGGCCAGGACCTCCCCGACGAGTTCCAGACCGCCGAGTTCCTCCTCGATCACGGCTTCGTGGACGCCGTGGTGCCGCGTGACCAGCTCAAGCGGACGGTATCGCGCGCGCTGCGGTGGATGACGGGTCGCGAGGCACCCGCCGGGGAAGCGTGAGCGGATACCGGACGGCGCTCGCCGCCCTCCACCGGCTCGAGCGGTTCGGGATCCGGATGGGCCTGGAGGAGATGCGCGCCGTCTGCGCGGCCGCCGGTCACCCCGAGCGCGCCGCTCCGACCCTCCATGTCGGTGGAACGAACGGCAAGGGCACGACGGCGGCGGCGCTGGCCGCGCTCGGAACCGCGCACGGCCTCAGGACCGGCTGCTACACGTCCCCCCACGTGCTGGACTTCCGGGAACGGATCCGGATCGACGGGGATCCGATATCCGAGGCCGCCGTCGGCGAGGCCTGGGGTCGCGTCTCGGAGCGGGTCCGCGAGAACGGCCTCACGTACTTCGAGGCCACGACCCTGATGGCGTTCGACCACTTCGCGAGGGCCGGGATCGATCTGGCCGTCGTCGAGGTGGGTCTCGGCGGACGCCTCGACGCGACCAACGTCGTCCGGCCGGAGGTGGTCGTGGTCACCAACGTCGCTCGCGACCACGAGCCGCAGCTCGGGCGGGAGCTGGCCGGGATCGCGCGGGAGAAGGCGGGGATCTTCAAGCCCGGGGTACCGGCCGTGATCGGGGACGCCCGCCCGGAGGCTGTGCGGCGGGCATTCGTGGAGGCGGCGGGCGTGACCGGCGCCCGGCTCCTCTTCTTCGAGGACGACGTTCGGCTGGTGGTGCGGCCCGGGGACGGCGAGACCACGTTCGATTATGCGAGCCCGGGCTGGGGGGCCACGGACCTGGTCCTGCCGATGCAGGGCGCCCACTTCGCCCGTGACGCGGCGCTCGCCCTGCGGGCGTGGGAGGTGGCGGGGATCCGTCCTCTCGCCGAGGCGGCCGCCCGCGAGGCCCTGTCCGGCGTCCGGCCGGTCGGGCGGGCCGAGCGGTGGACGGTCGGCGGCGTGCCGATCGTCTTCGACGTCGCCCACAACCCGGCCGCGGTGGAA
>DATEDS010000193.1:0-7605 GCA_035281565.1 Gemmatimonadota bacterium | reverse complement strand
CGAAAACCCATACAGGAGACCGGCGAGCGGGTGCGCATAGTTCTCTTCCGGGGTCGGCATCCCGTTGATGTCGACGATCAGCCAGCTGCCGTCCGGCTTGATGGCTTTTCGGATGGCGCGAAAGGCCCCAGTCGGGTCCGTCATGTCGTGGAGGCAATCCCAGGTGAGAATGAAATCGAACGAGGCGTCGGGCTCAAGCGTGGCGGCCGTAGCGTGATGGAAGGTGACGTTGCCCAAGCCGGAGGTGGCTAGACCCTCCCTGGCGAAGCGGATGGCCAGGTCGGAGCTGTCGTATCCGTGAAACTGCGAGTTCGGATAGGCTCTCGCCATCTCGAGGAGGGCCCTGCCCGAACCGCAACCCACGTCAGCAGCCTTGGCCCCCGCGTCCAGCTTGGTCGTGACACCGTCTAGCCCCGGCAGGATGACGGGAACGAGGTTGGCGCGCATCCAGGGGGCGCTGAAACGACTTTCGGCCACGGCGTGGTCTGCGCCCAACTGGTTGTACGGCACACCACGACCGGTACGGAAGGCCTCGTGAAGCCGTTCCCACCGCTGAAAGAGGGAAAAGAGCAGGGCAAAGCCCCCGGTGACGAATGCCGGGCTGGCTTCCTCAGCCAGTACGGCGGCCTGCTCACCCGTGAGCTCGAATCGACCGTCGCCGACGTGGCTCACAAGACCCGCGCTTGCCTGCGCGTGCAGCCACTCTCGGACCCACCGCTCGTGGAGCCCCGATCTCGCTGCGAGCTCGGCGCTCTTCACCGGGCCTGCCTCGCGAAGCGCGTGGTAGAGACCGAGCTGATCACCGAGATAAACCAAGGCCGACACGGCAGCTCCAGAGAGGTAGCCCACGGCTCGATCGGCCATGGCCTCGACCTGTTGCGGATTCAGTGAATCTTCGGCCATGCGACTAGTAACGGCTACCCGGCCAGCTAACCGTAAACCCGTATCTCCCTATACAACGCGTCCCGCTCGACCGGCACCTTACCCGCCGCCCGAATCATACCCACCAGCCGCTCGACCGTATGCCCGACCGCGCTCTCGGCATGCGCGTAGTGGGCGATCTTCTCGACCCCGATCGTCCCGTCCAGGTCGGTGGCCCCGAAGTTGAGCGCCATCTCGGCCGTCTGTTCACCGAGCATCACCCAGTACGACTTGACGTGCGGGATGTTGTCGAAGACGAGCCGGCTCATGGCGATCGTGCGCAGGTCCTCGATCGCCGAGGCCTGGCGCTCGACGATCCGGGTCTCCCCCACCTGGTACTCGAGCGGGATGAAGGCCTGGAAGCCCCCCGTCCTGTCCTGCTGCTCACGGAGCTTCAAAACGTGGTTCACGCGCTCGTCGTACGTCTCGATGTGGCCGTACAACAGGGTGCAGTTGGACGGGATCCCCATCCGGTGGGCGGCGTCGTGGACCGCGAACCACTCTCGCTCGCCGATCTTGTGCTTGAAGAGCTCCTCCCTGACCCGCTGGCTGAAGACCTCCGCCCCACCGCCCGGCAGGGCGTCCAGGCCGGCCTCGACCATGTCCTCGAGCACCCGCTCGATCGAGCGCTTCCCGATCTTGGCGAAGAAGTCGATCTCGACGGCGGTCCACGCCTTGATCGTGATCGTCGGGCTCTTGTCCCGGATCCGGCGCACGATCTCGACGTATTTCTCGTACGGCCAGCGGTGGTGGAGCCCGCCCACGATGTGGATCTCCCGGATGTCGTCGGTGACGTGGGCCAGGATCTCGTCCCAGTCCATCTCGTAGGCCTTGGGGTCGTTCCGGGGCCGGGCCGCGAAGTCGCAGAAGCCGCAGTCGAGGACGCAGATGTTGGTGGGGTTGAGCTGGCGGTTCAAGACGAAGTAGACGCGATCCCCGTGGCGGCGGCGGGCGGCGTGATCCGCCATCCGGCCGAGCGCCGCGAGATCCCACGTCTCGAGACACGCCAGCCCGTCGGCCGCGTCGAGACGCTCACCGTCCAGGAGCCGGGTCCAGACGCGCTCCAGGGCGGGATCCAGGAAGTCGATTTCCGGAGTCTCGACCGTGGCCGGATCGAGGGTGGCCGCGGGATGCGGCTCGAGGATAGCGGTCGCCTTCATGTGCGGACAAAGCTCGCCGGGGTGTGATGACCGGTCAACTCTCCCGCCGGTCGGTCGCCGCGGGCTCAGCCACCGCGCGTGATGATCGCGTCGTATTCGGGATGCCGACGGACGATGGCCTCCACGAACGGGCAGCTCGGCATCACCCGATAGTCATGGTCCCGGGCCCAGTCGAGCGCATCCAGGACGAGCCGCGCTCCGATCCCCCGGCCCCGGAGGGATTCCGGGACCCAGGTGTGACGGTAGTCGAGCACGCGGCCGTCCAGTTTCCCGTAATCCAGGTGCGCCGTCTGGCCGTCGATGACGGCGAAGAAGCGGCTCTCGGCTTCGTCATGCTGCGTGTCGATGTTCATGCGGCTGCCTCGACTTCCTTGGGTGCCGGCGGATCTCAATCCCTCGCCGTGCCGATACCGTACTCGTTCCACCGACGGTCCACCAGCCGCACGACGTCCGGATCCATCTCGATCGGATCCGGATAGCCCGGCTTCCAGGTCGCGTCGATCGCCATCCGGCCGGTGTAGCGGGGCCAGGCCCCGTCGAGCCGCATCTCGCTGAACACGACGTCGCGCGCCACGTCGAAGCGGGTGAAGATCCCCCACAGGAGGAGCGTCCGGTCATCGAGCGGGACGTCGTCGGAGACGACGGCCGCCCACTTGATCCGGCCGAGCCGCGGACTTCGCGCGAGGTGCTCCGCCGCCTCGCGGCCGGCACGCCCGTCCCTGGCCCGGACGCGCACGACCAGGAGCGCCGCCCCCGCCGCGTCGCGGGGGTCCGACGATCCCCCTCCCGCCGAGCCGCCGAAGGCGCGCCACGATTCGACCCTCGCGTCCGCCTCGTGCGGCTCCTCGAACGGCGCGTCGGGACCTCCCGGCAGCTCGTCCAGCCCGGCCGGCCCCCGGGAAGGGACGGGAGGCTCGTCACCCGAGATCCCCCCC
Organism: Gemmatimonadota bacterium; assembly: GCA_035281565.1. Classification (GTDB taxonomy): domain Bacteria; phylum Gemmatimonadota; class Gemmatimonadetes; order JACCXV01; family JAHWKZ01; genus DASRVA01. The sequence goes on along the minus strand of DATEDS010000193.1, from coordinate 4,589 downwards.
GACCCTCGCGTGCAGTCGAGAATCAGCTTGGAGCCCAGGTTCATCGTGAACGAGGTGAAGTCGAGGGTGTCCAGGGGGACGCCCGGCAGGAGGAGCGTGTCGGTCGAAGCCGCCCACGTCCGGCGGAAGGCTTCGAGGACGGCCCCCCAGTCGTCCGGCGGAACGTCCTCGTCCACGACGATCGCCACCTTGGTCAGCGCGAGCTGGCCCTGTCCCATCAGGGAGAGAGCCGTCTTCACCCCCTCCTTCCGGTACCGCTCCCGGACCCCCACCACCAGCAGGTTGTGGAAACCAGCCTCGAACCACGCGTGGAGGCCCGCCACCTCGGGCTGGACGAGCCCGATCAACGGACCCACGATCCCGGCCACCGCCTCCCCCATCGCCCGATCCTCCTGGGGCGGCTTCCCGACCACGGCCGCGAGATAGATCGGGCGCTCCCGGTGCGCGATCCGGCGGACGTGAAAGACCGGGAACGGCGCCGCGTGGGAATAGTGACCGAAGTGGTCACCGAAGGGCCCTTCGGGCGCCCGCTCGTGGGGTGGCACCACGCCCTCGAGGACGAACTCGGCCGAGGCGGGGGCCACGGCGTCGATGGCCGCGCAGCGGGCGAGCCCGGTCGGGCTCCCTCGCAGGAATCCGGCGAACGCGAGCTCGTCGATCCCTTCGGGAAGCGGGGCCACCGACGCCAGCAGGGTCAGCGGGTCGGCGCCGATCGCCACCGCCACCGGGAGTCCCCCGCCCAGGCGCTCGGCGGCCGCGTAGTGGTAGCCGCCCCCCTTCATGATCTGCCAGTGCATTCCGGCCCGGGCGCCGTCATGGACGTGCATGCGGTAGATCCCCAGGTTGCGCGAGCCCGTGACCGGATGCCGGGTCACGACGAGCGGGAACGTGATGAACGGACCGCCGTCCCCGGGCCAGCAGGTCAGGATGGGGAGATCGTCCAGGGTGAGCGGCTGGCCGTCTCCGCGGGTGGAGGTTCCGCCCCCTTCGGCGGACCACGGCGGGCTGGCCGAGCGCCGCACCCGGAAGTGGCGGCCCCGGAGGAGCAGCCCCCGGGCCGCCCACAGGTCGCGCGGCCGGGGCGGCAGGAGCCGCTCGGCCGCCGCCAGGAGCTCCTCGCCGATCGCGGCCGGCTCCCGGCCCAGGGCCCACGCGCAGCGCCGGGGGCTCCCCAGCACGTTGGCGGCGACCGGGAACCGCGAGCCCCGGACGCGCTCGAACAGGAGGGCCGGCCCGTCCATTCGGACGACGCGGGTCACGATCTCGGTGATCTCGTAGCGCGGATCGACCTCGACCGCGACCCGCGCCAGGTCGCCTCTCGATTCGCAGAACTCCAGAAAGGAAGAGAGGTCGTCGAAGGGCAAGCCGGCGGCCTTGGAGCGGGCCCTCAGGTCTCGCGGAGCGGCTCGCGGGGGAGCTCCCGCGTCTTGCCCTCGAGCTCCGAGGAGCGCCACCCGCCGGGGATCTCGACGCCGAGGACCTGGAGCACGCGTCCCGCGAAGTCGGCGACCAGGTCGTCGACCGCCGCCGGGCGGCCGTACCAGCCCGGCGACACCGGCATCACCACGACGCCGTCCCCGGCGAGCGCGGCGAGCTGCCGGAGCGTCACGGCCGAGAGCGGGGTCTCGCGTGGACACAGGACCAGACGACGACCCTCCTTGAGGGTCACGGCGGCGGCGCGTGACAGGAGCGAGTCGGCGATCCCCGACGCGATCTTCCCGACCGTGGAGGTGGAGCAGGGGAGAACCACCATCGCGTCCCAGGCGTTGGAGCCGGAGGCGAGCGGCGCCGAGAGGTCCGCGTCGGTGAAGAGCCGGGTGACGAGCCGCTCGATGTCCTCGCGCCCCAAGTCCATCTCCTGGCGCAGGACGTGCTGCCCCCAGCGCGTCAGAACCGCGTAGACGTCGCCTGGAAGGCGCCGCGCGAGCTCGACCGCGAACACCGAGCCCGACGCTCCCGAGATTCCGAGGACGGTCCGCACGAAAGGCAAGCTACCGGACGGTTTTGCGCCCAGCAACGCGCGTGGGCGCCCTCAGGGCGCACCCCACACGCCGGCGACCACCGTCGCCAGCGCTACGAAGCCGACCCACACGTTGAGGCGGAAGAAGGCCAGGTCGAGGTCATCGGCCCGCCGCTGTTCCCAGGCCAGCAGCGCACCCACGATCAGGAGCGGCGGAAGGGCGGCCGGCCAGGCGAGACGCCAGAAGACGAGGGTCGCCAGGAGCGCCCACGCTCCCAGGTGGAGCGCCCGGGCCGCCCGCAGGGCCGCCGGGCGGCCGTAGCGGGCCGGCAGGGACTCGATCCCGGCCGCCCGGTCATGGGCCTCGTCGAGGGTCGCGTAGAGCACGTCGAAGCCGGCGACCCAGCCGAGCGTGAAGCCCCCGAGCAGGAGAGCCGGGCCCGGGTCCTCGAAGGTCAGCCGGGCCGCGAACCAGCCCCCCAGGGGCGCCATGGCGAGCGCCAGACCGACCCCCAGATGGCACCAGGGCGTGACCCGTTTCAGCCACGGATAGAGCACGAACACGGCCAGCGGTATGGGCGCGAGGGCGAGACAGACCGGGGCCAGGAGCCAGGCCGCGGTCAGGTACGCGAGCGCCCCGGCCCCGGTCAGTCCCCACGCCTCTCCGAGCCCGATCGCACCGCTCGGCAGCTCACGCCCGGCCGTCCGGGGGTTCTCGGCATCGATCCGGCGGTCGATCACCCGGTTCAGTCCCATGGCCGCCGTCCGGGCCCCGACGCCCGCCACCAGGACCAGGAGCAACAGGCGCGGCGCTGGCCGAAGACCGGCTCCGAGGACGACGCCGGCGAACAGCATGGGGAGCGAGAAGAGGGTGTGCTCGAAGCGGAGGAAGCGCCCCCAGGTCCGGACCCGGCCGGTCGGACCGGCGTCGGCTCCGCCCGCGCGTGGCGGGAGCGGCCGGAGGTCCTCAGCCCGGGGTGATCGGCCCGCCAGCGTGGAGCTCCCTCGCGAGCCGGCGGTTGGCCTCGTCGATCCGCCGCGTCACCTCGGCTCGCTGGGCTTCCGTCAGGTCGGCCATGAGGTCCATCCAGGCGCTGATCTCGACGTACCCGAAGTCGAGCGCCGTACGGCGCTTCGCCGCCTCCACGATCGCGGGATCGACGTCGCCCTGGACGTCGGACCCGGTCTGGACGAGCTCGGAGCCGTAGTTGGAGCTGTACCGCGCGACGATGGAATCGACGTCCAGCTCGCTGACGGCCGGGGCCGGGCCCAGCGAGTCCTCCCCCGCGGTACCGGGGCGGACGGTGTCGGGGGCGAAGCCTTCGGTCGAGGTGCGCGGCGCACCGGCCGAGGGCGGCTGCGCGAGGCCGGCCAGCGTGTCCCCGTCGGCCGTCACGCCGGGCTCGGGCGGCCCCTCGCCGCCGCAGGCCATCGAGGCCAGGGTCATGAGCGCCAGGGACGCCAGGTCACGAAGCCGCATGGTCACCTCCCGAGGGATCCGCCATCGATGGGCAGCCCGACCGCAGCAATGTAGAAACCGCAGCCCTCAGCGGCCCGCGCTCGTGTCCCGCCATTCCCGCATCCGATCGAGGACGGCGTAGCGGGGACGGATGTCCACCGGCACGTCGGCCAGGCGCTCGAGGGCGGACCGGACGGCCGGCTCCAGCTCGCCACGCTCGGCCAGGAGTCGCGCCGCCCCTTCCCCATCGCCCGTGGCCTCCAGCGTGAGGAGTTCCCGCCCGAGATCGGTGAAGACGGGTCGGACCCGCTCGACCTCCACGTCGAAGCGGCCGTCGGCCCTGGCAACCACCGCGCCTTCCTCCAGCAACCGATCGAGCTGGAGGGCGCATCCCTTGCCATGGGCCTCGCCGGTTCCGAAGCGGACGCAACGGAAGAGCCCGGCGACCGTCGAGATCGTGACCTGACGGCGGAACTCCTCAGGGTAGACCCCGTCGTCCGCCAGCTCCTCGAGCGACAGGTAACCCACCACGTCCGCCTTCGCCTCCTCGATCGGCGAGTAGCTCGCCCCCAGCGCCACCGAGACCGGCGTCTCGGTGCCTTGGACGAACCGGGGTCCGAGCCCGTGAGCGAGCTCGTGCATGACGACCGAGATGAAGAAGGGGCGGGCCTCGATCTCTTCCACGAGCGACGGCTCGAGGACGCGCTCGGCGATGGGGACCAGGATCTCCTCGAACTTGGCCTCGATGACGTTCCGCAGCATGACCTTCTTGGTGCCGTGTTCGTCGGACACCCGCGGATCGTTCGGCAGATTGTAGGCCAGGGTCTGGACGCCATCGCGGGCATCCCCCGCCGAGTAGATCAGGTCGACGACCGAGATCGGCGAGCCGAACGACCGGTCCAGGCTCTTGTAACGCTCCTCGATCGGGAGCGCCGCCTCGAGGGCGGGGAGGTGATCGACCAGCGTCTGCAGATCGGCGCTCGCCTCGGGGTCCTTGATCGCGATATAGGACTCGAAGGCCGCCTTCCATCCCATGAGCTCGTCCTCGTAGACCTCGTAGGGGCCGATCGTCGGCTCGATCAGGTTTCCCGCGAGCTTCATCCACGCGACCTCGGAGGCGTAGTAGTCGTTGGTGCGGAACGCCTCGGCGCGCTTGGTCAGGAAATCCTC
>DATEDS010000192.1:0-7378 GCA_035281565.1 Gemmatimonadota bacterium | reverse complement strand
GAAACGCTCGCCCGCCGGCTCTGGCCGGGTCCACTCACGCTGATCGTCCTGGCCGGATCCCGTGCACCGGGGCCGGTGACCGCCCAGGGGTCTATCGCCCTGCGCCCCGCCGCCGACCCCGTCTCGAGCCGCCTCCTCGAGGCCTGGGGACGCGCGCTCTTTTCGACCAGCGCCAACCGGCGCGGCGATCTGCCGCCCACGCGGGTCGAGGACGCCGTGCGTCGGCTGGCCGACGCACCGGACGCCGATGCGATCGCGCTGGCCCTGGCCGCGCCCGGCCCGAAGGAGAAGACGCCGCTGGGGAAATCGTCCACGATCGTGGACGTGCGCGGCGGGGGGGCTCGCATCGCGCGAGCCGGAGCGTTGGAAACCGAACGCCTGCGGGCGATCCTGCCCCACATCCGTTAGACCGGGATTGCTGGGCATGGGACTTGCCGCGAAGTTAGGGGGCATGTCGGCCCCCCGTCCGTATCGGGTCCTCGTCGTCTGCACCGGGAACACCTGCCGGTCGCCGATGGGTGAGGCCCTGCTCCGCCGACTCCTGGCGGAGGCGGGGGTGGAAGCCGAGGTCAGGTCCGCCGGGACGCACGCCGCCCCGGGCTGGCCGGCGCACCCGCTGGCGGCGTTGGTCGCCGGCCAGGCCGGCCTCGATCTGAGGTCGCACGTGTCGCGGACGCTCACCCGCGAGCTCATGCGGTGGGCGGACACGGTGCTGTGCATGTCCCCGGGTCACGTGGCCCGGGCGCTGGAACTGGACGAGGCCGCCGACGTGCGGCTGATCACCGAGTTCGGCCCCGACGGCAGCAGCGAAGGGGTGGTCGACCCGATCGGGAAGGATCGGGAGGTCTACGAGCGCTCGTTCGGCGTCATCCAGAACGCGCTCGAGAGTTTCGTCGCGAGCCTGACCCGCGGCGCTCCGCGGGGTTGACGGATCGAAAGGGGGGTCGTTACGTTGCTGGCCGCTCTCGGACGCCTCATCCCGTGCGAAATCCAGGACCCCCACGCGGAGGTTGGAGCGGATGCATAGTCGACACGTTCTGTCCGGACTGATCCTCGCCCTCGCTCTCACCGCCCCTGCCGCCGCGCAGCCGGCTCCCGAAGCCCCCCTCCGAATCGCCACCGACGAAGCCGACTCGCTGTACGCGTTCGGCGGCCGGCTGTACTCCGAAGGCCGTTATCGTGAGGCGATCCCGTTCTTCCAGCGCGTCGTCGCCCTCGATGGACGGCATGCCAACGCCTACGCCCTGTTGGGCGGATCCTACTTCCAGATGGGCGACTACGGCGCCGCCATCGACGCCTTCGAGCGGGCGCTCCAGCTGGACGAGGGGATCAAGCTGGCCTACCTCGGGCTGGTGGCGTCGAACTACCTGACCGACCGGATCGAGGCGGCCCGGGGGTGGGTGCAGCGGATGGTCCCGATCCTGAACAGCCACGAGCGGGACCGCTACCTGGCCAGCCTCTCCGAGCAGTTCCCGCTCCTCGAGCTTCCCGGCAGCTGACCGATCGGGAGACGCCCGGTCCTCCCGGCCCGGGCGCTCTCCCCCTGCCTTCCGCCCGCCCCTGCCGCCCTCCGCGAGGGCGACCTGTCGATCACGGCCAGAGTGCTCGATGTCCTGTTGCCGCCGCTCTGCCTCCACTGCGGAGCGCCGCTCGCCACCGCGCGGCCCGGGTGCTGCCCGGCCTGCCTGGGCGGGCTCCGGCCGCTCGGCGCAGAAACGTGCCGCCGGTGCGGGCTTCCGAGGCCCGGCTCGCCACCGGGTTGCGCGCGGTGCCGGGGCTGGCCGGCACGGCTTGAGGCCCGGGCGGCCGTCCGGTACGGCGGTGTCGCGGTGTCGCTGGTCCGCCACCTCAAGTACGGCGGCTGGCTCCATCTGGCCGAGATCTGCGCGAGCCGGATGGCGGGCACGATCGAAGCCGCCTCTCTCGACGCGCTGGTGCCCGTCCCGCTCCATCCTGTCCGGCTGCGAGCCCGCGGGTACAACCAGGCCCGCGTGCTGGCCGAGGCCCTCGGGGCGATCCACGCCGTGCCCGTCCTCGACGCGCTGGAGCGCGTCCGGGCGACCCGCTCCCAGGTGGGGCTCGGGCGCTCCGAGCGCGCCATCAACGTGGAGGGTGCGTTCCTCTGCCGACTGGGATCCCCGCCGGTGGTCGGCCTCGTGGACGACGTGACGACCAGCGGGGCGACCCTGGCGGCCGCCGGATCGGCCCTCCTCCAGGCCGGCGCAAGGCGCGTCATGGGGCTCGCCTTCGCTCTCGCGCCCGAGGATGTCCCCGCGTAACTTGCGCGCCCCCGGTCGCCGGTCCATCGATTTCGATCATGCAACGGGAGGTCCGGATGCGCATCGCCATCAACGGGTTCGGTCGTATCGGCCGTATCGCCTACCGGTCGCTCAGGAAGGGGCAGAAGGACCTGGACCTGGTCGCGGTCAACGATCTGACCGACGCGGCCACCCTTGCCCACCTGCTGCGCTACGACTCGGTCCACGGCCGTCTGGAGGCCGACGTGCGGGTCGAGCGGGACGAGATCAGGGTCGGCGACGATGCGTTCCGGGTCCTGTCGGAGAAGGATCCGGCGGATCTGCCGTGGAAGGAACTGGGCGTGGACGTCGTCATCGAGTCGACCGGCCGGTTCCGTGACCGCGACCAGGCCGTCCGGCACCTCGCGGCCGGTGCCCGCAAGGTGATCATCTCGGCGCCCGGCAAGGGATCCGACATCACCGTCGTCATGGGGGTGAACGAGGATCGCGTCGAAGCGGGGCACGACGTCATCTCGAACGCCTCCTGTACGACCAACTGTGTGACGCCGGTCGCGAAGGTGATCCACGACCGGTTCGGGTGGGTCCACGGTCTCATGACGACGACCCACGCCTATACCGCCAGCCAGCACATGCTCGACACGCCGGACAAGGACCTGCGCCGGGCTCGTGGCGGGGCCATTTCCTTGATCCCCACGACGACCGGCGCCGCGCGGGCCGCGGCGATGGTGATGCCGGAGCTCGAGGGGCGGATCGATGGCACCGCGATCCGCGTCCCGACCCCCGACGTCTCGATCGTCGACCTCACGGTCGAGGTCGAGAAGGCGACCGCCGTCGAGGAGGTGAACGCGGCCTTCCGGGAAGCCGCCCGGGGACGGCTGGAGGGGATCCTGGTGGTCAGCGACGAGCCGCTGGTCTCGGTCGACTACGTCTCCACCACCCAGTCGGCGACCGTGGATGCGCTCTCCACGATGGTGCTCGACGGTACGCTGGTGAAGGTGTTCGCCTGGTACGACAACGAGATGGGATACGCGACCAGGCTGGTCGACCTGGCCGGATACCTGGCGCGTTTCCTGTAGCGGGATGAGGGTGTTTGGGCTCGGGCGCCGGACGCTCGACTCGTTGACCGAGCGGGAGTCGAGCGGACGACGGGCGCTGGTGCGGGTCGACTACAACGTGCCGATGGAGGGGCGGGACGGCGAGCGTCGGATCGTCTCCGACGTCCGGATCCGGGCCACGCTCCCCACGCTGCGGGAGCTCGCCGCGCGGCACGCGGTGATCGTGCTTGCCAGTCATCTCGGCCGACCGGAGGGGAAGCCCGATTCGAGCCTCTCGCTGCGACCGGCGGCCGAACGGCTGGGCGAGCTGGTCGAGCGTCCGGTCGTGTTCCTGCCGGCTCCCTCCGACGAGGCCTCGCTCGAGCTCGTGCTGAACGCCCGGGCCGGTGAGATCTTCCTGCTCGAGAACCTGCGCTTCGACCCCGGCGAGACCGCGAACGACCCCGACTTCGCGCGCCGGCTGGCGGCTTTCGGGGAACTGTTCGTGCAGGACGCGTTCGGAACGTGTCACCGGGCCCACGCATCGACGGTCGGGGTGACCGATCATCTGGACCCGTGCCTGGCGGGCCGGCTGGTGGAGCGGGAGCTGGCCGCGTTCTCCCGTGTGCTGGAGGCCGAGCCGCCGTTCGTCGCGGTCATGGGAGGCGCCAAGGTGGCCGGAAAGGTGGAGACCGTGCGCGGGATCGCCGAGCGGGCCGACCGGGTGTTCCTCGCGGGCGGGATGGCGAACACGTTCCTCATGGCGTGCGGGATGCCGGTCGGGGACTCGCTGTTCGAGCCGGAGCAGGCCGCCGAGGCGGAGCGGCTGATGGCCAGCTTCGGGGACCGGATCGTGCTCCCGGCCGACGTGGTGGTGGCGCGGGAGATCGCGTCCGAGGCCGAGCGGCGCACGATCCCGGCCGATCAGGTCGAAGCGGGGTGGCGGATCCTTGACGTCGGACCCCGGACCGTGGACGCGATCGGGGAGGGGCTCAGGGACGCCCGCACCGTCTTCTGGAACGGCCCGCTGGGTGTCTTCGAGACCCCGCCCTTCGACGCCGCGACGCGGGCGGTGGCGAAGCTCCTGGCCAGGCAGACCGACCGCGGCGCCTACACCGTCGTGGGCGGCGGGGACTCCGCGGCCGCCATCGAGGAGGCGGGGCTGGCCGACCGGGTGAGCCACGTCTCGACCGGGGGCGGCGCCGCGCTGGAGCTGGTCAGCGGGGTGACCTTGCCGGGGATCGCCGTCCTCGATCCGGCGTCCGGAGGGGACCCGTGAGCGGCATCCGGCCGGTCGTGGTCGCGGCCAACTGGAAGATGCACAAGACGGGACCCGAGGTGGAACCGTACTTCGCGGCCTTCCGGCGGTTGTACCGTGGACGGGGCGGCGAGCGGGTCGTGGTCTTCCCGCCCTTCCCCCTTCTCGAGGCCGCGGTCCGGGCTGCCGGGGACGCCGCCGAGATCGGTGCCCAGAACTGCCACTGGGAGCCGTCGGGACCGTTCACGGGAGAGGTGGCGGTGTCCATGCTGGCCGCCGCCGGCGTCCGGCTCGTCCTGGTCGGCCACTCGGAACGGCGCCAGCTCTTCGGCGAGACCGACGAGGATTGCGCCCGGAAGCTGCGGGCCGTCCTCGTCGGCGGGCTCTCGCCGTTGCTGTGCGTCGGGGAGACGATCGAGGAGCGGGACGCCGGGCGACAGCGTGCGGTCGTGATCCGGCAGCTCACCCGCGCGCTGGACGATCTGCCGGACGAGGGTGCGGAGCGGCTCCTGATCGCTTACGAGCCCGTGTGGGCGATCGGCACCGGCCGCACGGCCTCGCCCGAGGACGCCCAGGCCATGCACGCCGCGATCCGCGAGTCGCTGACCACGGTCCTCGGAGCCCGTCGAGCCGGGCGTGTGCCGATTCTCTACGGAGGGAGCGTCAAGCCGGAGAACGCAGCCGAGCTCCTCGGGCGACCCGACATCGACGGCGCGCTGGTGGGTGGGGCCAGCCTGTCGCCGGAGGCCTTCGCGTCGATCGCCGCGGCGGCTCCGGACCGCCAGGGCCGCGCTTGACGGTCCCGGAAGTGGCGGTAAATTAACAAGCTATGCTATTCTCGATCCTGCTTCTCCTTCTGGTGGTCGACTGTCTCGCGCTCATGCTGGTCGTCCTCCTCCAGTCCGGCAAGGGCGGAGGCCTGGCGGCCGGGTTCGGTGGCGCGGGCACGGGCATGGAGATGATGGGCAGCCGCCAGACCGCCACCTTTCTGCACAACGCGACCCGGTGGCTGGGAGGAGCGTTTCTGGTCATCTCGTTCTCGATCTCCCTCCTCACGGCTCGCGGGAACAGGCCGCAAGGGCTCATCGAGACCCAGCTCCAGCAGGAGCAGGCCGCTCCGCGGTCGCCCCAGGCGCCGGGAAATCTGGAGGACCTGCTGGAGGGCGGTCCGGACGCCGCTCAGCCGGCGGGCGAAGCCTCGCCGCCCGGCGGCGAGGCGGCCCCGGCCGGCGAAGAGAGCCAGCCTACCGAGCCACGTTGAGGCGGGCCCAAGTGGTGGAACTGGTAGACACGCTGTCTTGAGGGGGCAGTGGCCGAAAGGCCGTGGGAGTTCGAATCTCCCCTTGGGCACCATCGAAGCAAATGCGGGCCGTCGTCGATCGACGGCCCGCGTTTTTTTTTGATCGGCCTCCGGACTCTGGACCGGTCCGGCAGCCAGGAGTTCCGCTTCAGAGCAACCGGAGGATCAGCAGCACCAGGGCGATGACGAGCAGGATGTGGATCAGGCCGCCGACCGGCCGCACGAAGGCGCCGAGCAGCCAGAGGATCAGCAGGATCACGATCAGCGTCCACAGCATCGCGCTCTCTCCTGAAGGAGTCGGGGGTGCGACGGGCCCGGGGCCCGTCGGTTTCGCGCTCCGGCCGCCGTCCTGCGACCCGCGGCGGCACTGATGGATTAGCGCCGCCCTGCCGGATTTGCAAGAGCCGCGTTGACGTTCGCCCGGCGGCCCGGCATCTTGAGGGCGGAACCCTCGTCCCATCCGCCCCGGCATAGGAGGTGATCGAATGATTGGCAGATTGAAGGCCCTGGTCATCGGATTCCTGATCGGATTGTTCGTGGCTCCGCGTTCCGGCCGCGCCTCCCGCCAGCTGCTCCTGGAGCGGCTCGGAGAGTTCTTCGACGAAGGAAGTCGCCGGCTGGAGGAGCTGGAGGACGAGCTGGTCGGGCGGCGGCGGAGGCCATCCCGGGAGGCGACGCTCGCCGACGAGCTCGAGCCCTTTCCCGAAGAACCCGAGATCTGATCGACGGGCGTGGGCGACGCGACCCTCCCTCTGATCGTGGTTCGAGGCGAGCGTGCCGTCTTTCACCTTCTGGACCCGCGGGTCCCGGCCGGCGAGCTGCCCGGCCGGCTGGCGCTGTATTTCGAGCCCGCCGGCGTGGCGCCGGCGCGGCTCGTGTGGAACTCCGTCGACGGCCCGCGGCCGCTCGACCCTGGTCGCGGCATCGGCGAGCAGGTGCCGCCCGAGGCCGAGATCGAGATTCGCGCCGGCTGAGCGCCACTTTGGCACAGGCGTTGCCGCATGGAGGCCAGCGTCCCCCGGGAGAGGCCTCGAGCGGTCGACCAGGATGCCTGATGAATCCCTGCTAGAGCCCCCGGACGGCAACGTCCGGGAGCCTTCGGGCGTGGAGCGTCGTCTGCAGGCGGCGACCGTGTTCCTAGAAGGCGGCCGGATCGACGATGCGACGTCCGAGGCCCGGCGTGCGGCCGAGCTGGCCCGTGGGACGGGTGACGACGCGGGGCTGGCCCGGGCCGAGAACCTGCTCGGGGAGATCGCCTGGGAGCGGGGTCGCTGGGAGGAGGCGAGCCTGTTGTTCGGGGCCGCGCGCGAGCACGCCGAGGCGGCCGGGGAGGGCGCGCTCCTGCTGTGGATCGAAAGCAACGACGCCGCCGTCCACGCCGACCTGGGGCAGGGCGAGCTGGCCCGCGAATCGCTTGCCGCGGCGCTACCGCGTCTGGCCTTCGTCGATGACCATCCCGCCGCCACCAGGATCCTGCGCAACCTGGGTCGCGTCCTCGGAGCCGCCGACCAGGTCGCGGCCGCTGACG
>DATEDS010000191.1:0-5267 GCA_035281565.1 Gemmatimonadota bacterium | reverse complement strand
CGGATCGGTCTGTCGATCATCGAGGCCGCGGAAGAGGCGGGAACCCTCAAGCCCGGCGGGATCGTGGTCGAGGCGACCGCCGGCAACACCGGGCTCGCGCTGGCCATGGCGGCGGTCAACAAGGGATACCGCTGCGTCTTCGTGATGCCGGACAAGATGAGCCTGGAGAAGCAGCGGCTCCTGAAGGCGTTCGGGGCCCGGATCGTGATCACGCCGACCGCCGTCCCCCCCGACCATCCCGACTACTACCTGAACACCGCCCGCAAGATCGCCGAGGACACGCCGAATGCGATTTTCGCCAACCAGTTCTACAACCGGGCCAACACGGAGGCGCACTTGCGGCTCACGGGTCCGGAGATCTGGGACCAGACTCAGGGGCGGATCGCCGCCTTCGTGACCGGCTCGGGGACGGGCGGGACCATAAGCGGCGTGGGCCGATACCTGAAGGAACGGAACCCCGGGATCCGGACCGTGGTCGCCGACCCCGAGGGCTCGATCCTCAAGCGGTACAAGGAGACCGGCGAGGTCGGCGAAGGCAAGACCTACATGGTCGAGGGGATCGGCATGGACAAGGTCCCGGGGACCCTCGACATCGAGTACGTCGACGAAGTGCGCTGCGTGACCGACAAGCAGTCGTTCCAGATGGCGCGGCGACTGACGCGCGAGGAGGGGTTGTTCGTCGGTGGCTCCACCGGCACGATCGTGACGGTGGCGCTCGAGGTGGCGCGGGAGATCGACGACCCGGAGCGACCGGTCGTGGCGATGCTCTGCGACGTCGGCGAGCGGTACCTGTCCAAGTTCCACTCCGACGAGTGGATGCGGGAGAACCGGATGCTCGAGGACGAGCGGATCGAGGTCGCCTACCTGCTCGAGCGGAAGGCGCGAGCCGACATCCCGCCCCTCATCATGATCCGAGCCGACGCCAAGGTCCGCGAGGCCCTCGACCTCATGGAGAAGTACAACGTGAGCCAGCTCCCGGTCATCGAGGAAGACGAGCAGAAGGGGAGCCTCTCCGAGGGAACGCTGCTGAACCGGGTGCTGGCCGACCCGGGCGCCCTGGAGCAGCCCCTGGACGACTACCTGGAGCGGCCCTTCCCGACGATCGACGAGGGCGACAACATGAAGGACGTGATCGGGCATCTGACGGGCGGGGACAGCGCCTTGCTCGTCCGGCGGGGCCGTCGGTTCGTGGGGATCCTGACCAAGTTCGACGTGCTCCATTACCTCACCAACGGAGGCCAGCGATGAGGCACTTCTGGATGTCGCTTCTCCTGGCCGGCGGATGGGCCGCCTTCCTGAGCTGCAGCGACGACGGCCCGTCGGTGCTGGCCGGAACGGACCTCGATTTCGTGATCCAGGCGCCGCAGGCAGTCGAGAGCAAGGCCAACGTCGACATCGTGGTCACGATCACGCGGGCGGAGAGAGTCGAGTTCCCGCTGCGCGTCGTGCTGGAGAAGGCGAACCTCGGAGAGGATTTCTTCGGGCAGGGGGCGCTGACCCTGAACGAGGATCAGCGGGTCGCGAGCTTCGTCGCCGTGCCCGGACGCGACCCCCGCTTCCGGGTGACGGTCAGCGAGTCCGGCGAGCTCCCGACCTCGGTCTCCAAGACCATCTTCGTGGACGTGCTCGACTTCCCGTGACGCGAGACCGGTCGCACCTTCTCACCGAGAAGGTCAACCCCCGGACCGCCGACCTCGACACCCTCGACACACGCGAGATCCTCGAGCGGATACATGCCGAGGATCTTCGCGCCTTCGAGGCCGTGGGTGAGATCCTGGACGACGTCGAGCGCGCCGCGACGATGGTCGAGGAGGCGTTCCGCTCGGGCGGGCGCCTGATCTACGCGGGGGCCGGGACGAGCGGCCGGCTCGGCGTGCTGGACGCCGCGGAGTGCCCGCCGACCTTCGGCTCGGACCCGGACATGGTCGTCGGGGTGGTGGCCGGGGGGGAGAAGGCCCTGGTCCGGTCGCTGGAGGGGGCGGAGGACCGTGCGGACGAGGGGGCGGCGGCGGTGGCCGACCTCGCCGTGGGGCCTCGGGACGTGGTGGTCGGGATCGCCGCCGGCTCGACGACGCCGTTCGCGATCGGCGCCCTCCGCGAGGCCCGGCGGCGGGGCGCGCGGGCCGTCCTTCTGGCGTGCGTGCCGCCCCGGGACATCGAGGTCGCCGGCGAGGTGGATCTCGTGATCGCCCCCCTTACCGGCCCCGAGGTGATCGCGGGATCGACGCGCATGAAGGCCGGGACCGCGACCAAGCTGGTTCTCAACATGCTGACGACCACGGCCATGGTCCGGATCGGGAAGACCTACGGCAACCTCATGGTGGATCTCCGGATCGGGTCGGAGAAGCTGGCCGACCGCGGGCGGCGCATCGTCCGCGACCTGCTGGGAGTACCGGAGGCCGAAGCCGAGCGGCTCCTGGAGGCGGCCGGGGGAAGCGTCAAGACCGCGCTCGTCATGGGAAGGCGGAAGGTCGACCGCGTCGAGGCCGAACGGCTGCTCGACGCGGCCGGGGGGTTCCTGCGGCAGGCCTGGGAAGGCGCCTAGCGCTTCTTCTTGCCGCCCTTGGGCCGGTTCGTGGCGACCTCGAACGTCACCTTCAGGATCACGCGATACTGGGTCACCCGGTTGTTTTCGACGACCGCCAGCATCTCCTTCACGTAGGCGGACTTGATGTCGTCCACGGTTTCGGCGGCCTCGGCGACCGCCTTCTGGGTCGCCTCCTCCCATCCCTTGGGGGATTGCGAAATGACCTCGATCACCTTGTGTACACCCATGATCGCTCCTCGTCTGGGGAAGCGGTTGGCCCAGCGTTCCTGGGGCCGTCACGGTACTGGCTGCAAGGGAGCTCGGCAACGGAGGGTACCAAAAAGTGAGGGCCCCTCCCGAAGAAGGGGCCCTCGTTCACCACCGCCGTGGGGCCGCGGTTTCAATCACGACGATGGCGGAACGGCTTCCCCTACCCCGGGGCCGGGCCCGGGTTCCATCCGTTCCGCGGATACTCAACCACCGCCGTCTTCCCCCTCTTCCTCACACGCGCCTTCCGTATCCCCGTGCGCCAGATGGGCCTCGAGCGCATCCTCGGAGATCTCGATGGTCTGCACGTTGTCGGGATTGCCGGGCGGAACATGGCAGACCAGGACCTTGACGTCGTCCGCGTCGTCCGGCTCGCCGTCATCGTCCAGGTCGTCGTCGGTGGCGCCCTCGTCGCCGTCGCACTCGCCCTCGAAGTCACCATGGGCGAGGTGCGCCGGCACCGCAGGAGCGCCGACCACGATCGTGTGGGCATTGTCCGGATTCCCCGGCGGGATGTGGCAGATCGTGACCTGGTCCTCGATGTCGTCCTGGCTGGCGATGACGTCCACGTCGCCGCTGGCCGGCTCCCCCTCGACCCGTCCCTGGATCCGGATCCGGAACGAGTCGTCCGGCTCGCCGTCGCCGTCGTTGTCCCGGAAGATCTGGACGTCGAGCTTGAGCTTTCCGTTGGGGAGGAGGTCGACCTTGCCTTCCGCGAACAGCGTTCCCCCCTCGGGAACATCGAGGGTGAAGGAGAGGACGGATTCGCCGTCGACCAGGAGGTTCACCGTATACGTGCCGGCGCCGACCTCGGCCGTGAAGAGGCCGGAGTCGTCGGTCTCGGTCGTGGCGATCACGTTTCCGCCGTCGTCCACGATCTCGATCGTCAGGTCCGCCAGGGCCTCGTCGCCGACGAAGTCGTCGCCCTGGGCGAGCCCGAGGCCCGCCGAGGCCGCCGCCTCGGTCGCCGTGATGCGCCCGCTGATCCGGGTCGTGCCGTCCCCGAAGCCGGGCCCGCTCGGGCCGTCGTCGGAGCAGGCCACGGCGAGGAGCCCCGCCAGGGCGAGCGCGGCCAGTCGATGTGTGAGCTTCCTCATGAGCCATTGCCTCCGTGGGTTGTGGTCCGGGGGCATCGCGTTCGGTCGGCAGCGGGCCTGAGGACGCAAAAACGGTACCGACACCGCTCCAAGGCTAAGAGGTCTCGCCGCGGCCGGCCAGACTCGGGGGGTCGCGCCTCGCGCCGTCTCGCGGGGGTTTCCCGGCCGCGCTAGCTTCGCGCCGCCATGCCGATTCGCGCCGATCTCCCGCTCCTTCCCGGGGGTGAGCCCGCCCTTGTGATCGGCGTCATCTCGGGGACCTCCGCGGACGGGGTCGACGCCGCCGCGTGCCGCCTCCAGGGGGCTCCCGAGCCCGGGCTCCGGCCGGAGGTCCTGGGAACGGCGTTTCTCCCCTATCCGCAGGCTCTGGCGGAGCGGCTCCGGCGACCCGACCGGCTGACGGTCGGCGAGCTCGCCGGCCTCGACTTCGAGCTCGGGGAGCGGTTCGCCGAGGCGGCGGCCGCCGCCGGGCGGTCGGCCGGCATCCCCCTCGCCGAGTTCTGCCTGATCGGCAGCCATGGCCAGACGGTCTGGCACGATCCCGCGGGGGAGGCGACCGGGGTCCCGGCCACGCTACAGATCGGCGAGCCGGCGGTGATCGCCGAGCGGACGGGCATCCCCGTCTGGTCGGACTTCCGGCCCTCGGACCTGGCCGCCGGCGGGGAAGGCGCGCCGTTGGTGCCGTACGTGGACCGCCTTCTCTTCGGCCGGGCCGACCGGTGGACCGTGTGCCTGAACCTGGGCGGGATCGCCAACCTGACCCTGCTCCCCCCGGGGGCGGGCGCGGAAGCCGTGACGGCCTTCGACACCGGGCCGGCCAACATGGTGCTGGACGCCCTGGCCGAGCGCCTGCTCGGGGAGCCGCACGACCGGGAGGGCCGGCGGTCCGGGGCGGGCCGGCCGAACCCGTCGCGCCTTCGGAGGGCGCTCCAGGATCCCTACTTCGCGCGCCCCGCTCCCAAGTCGACCGGCCGGGAGCGGTTCGGCGCGGCCTGGACGGAGCGCCATTTCGGCCCCCTCCGGGGGCTCCGGCGGGACGACATCGAGGAGCGGATGGCGACGGCGGTCCAGGTCACGGTGGAGAGCGTCGCCAGGGCCGTCGAGGGGGCGTGCGGGACCGCGCCCGTCCCGGACGAGGCGGACGTGGTCGTGGCCGGCGGGGGGAGGAGGAACCGCACGCTCATGGAGGAGCTCACGCGGAGGCTGGCGCCGCGGACGGTCCTTCCGGTCGACTCGTTCGGTCTGGACGGCGACTTCAAGGAGGCGGTCGCGTTCGCGATCCTGGCCTGGGCCAGCGCCCTCGGCCGGACAGTCAACCTGCCGTCCGTGACCGGCGCCCGGCACCCCGCCCGCTGCGGCCGCCTCTCCTTCCCGCC
>DATEDS010000190.1:0-13614 GCA_035281565.1 Gemmatimonadota bacterium | reverse complement strand
GTGCCGAAGGAGTGCGCCAGGATGGCCGGTCGCTCCAGCCCGGCGGCGCGCCGGACGGCTTCGATGTCGTCCACGTGCCGCGAGAGGGCGAGCGGCTGGTCGACGTCGGGGACCCCCGAGCCGCCGCAACCCCGCTGGTCGTAGGCGATCAGGCGGTGCTCCCGCGCCAGCTCGCGGAGACCGGGCCCGAAGCGGGCCGTCTCGGGGAAGAAGTAGGAGGCGTCCAGGCCGGGGCCGCCGTGGAGGCAGAGGATCGGCGGACCGCTCTCCGGGCCCGCTTCACGAACGAAGACGGAGAAGCCGTCGAGGTCGAGCGTCCGGGTCGAAGGTTCGGGAAGCACCACGGCGGTCGAAGATAGGCGCCCCGCCGGAGCGTCGAAACCCGCCCCCGGGAGCCGGGTGGACGCCGGCGTTCCCGGGTGGCAATCTTCACCCATGAGCGGGGGCTCCCCCGAGACCGTCGAGCTCGTATGGCGCGGCGAGGAGCGGTTCGACGCGATCGCGCCGTCCGGGATCCAGGTCGCGATCGATGGCACGAAGGAGACCGGGATGTCGCCCATCCAGGCCCTCGCCGCGGCCCTCGGCGCCTGCATGGGCACCGATGTCGTCGACATCCTGAAGAAGGGGCGCGAGGACCTGACCGGCTGCCGGATCCGGGTCGAAGGGGACCGCCGGGAGACCCCGCCCCGCAGATTCACGGCCATCCGCCTCGCGATCGAGCTGACCGGCTGGAGCCTGAGCCGCGCCAAGGCGGAGCGCGCCGTCCAGCTCAGCCGGGACACCTATTGCTCGGTCTGGAGGTCGATGGCGCCGGACATCGACCTGAGCGTCGAGTTGGACCTCGGCGAGCCCTTGCTGGCGGAAGACCAGGCCGGATGAGGCCTTTCGCCGGTTGACGTGTTTTCGGCTTCCGGGCTAGATTCCTCGGCTCTTTCTCGACCGAGGCAAGGATTCCCCTCATCACGAGAGGCTGGACGGTGGGCGTCACCCACGAGCTCCGGCTGCTGAGCGGTGGTGCCAACCCCGGTCTGGCGGCCGAGATCGCGGAGCACATGCAGACCCGTCTCGCGGACGTCGAGCTGCGCCGGTTCGCGGACGGCGAGATCTTCGTCAAGATCAACGAGAACATCCGCGGGCGCGACGTCTTCATCGTCCAGTCGACGAACCCGCCGGCCGAGAACCTGATGGAGCTCCTGCTCCTGATCGACGCGGCGCGACGGGCTTCGGCGCACCGGATCGCGGCGGTTGTGCCGTACTTCGGATATGCGCGGGCGGACCGCAAGGACCAGCCGCGCGTGGCGATCAGCTCGAAGCTGGTGGCCAACATGCTGACGCAGGCGGGGACCGATCGGCTGATCACGATCGATCTCCACTCGCACCAGGTGCAGGGGTTCTTCGACATCCCGCTCGACCACCTCTACGCCTCGCCCGTGTTCCTGGACTACTTCCGGGCCAAGGGCCTGAAGAACGTGGCGGTGGTCGCGCCGGACGTCGGCGCGGCGAAGATGGCGCGGGGCTTCGCCCGCCGGCTGGATGCGACGATGGCGCTGATCGACAAGCGCCGGCCGGAAGCGAACGAGGCGGAGATCGTGCATCTGGTGGGCGACGTGGCCGGCAAGACGGCGATCCTGATCGACGACATGATCGACACCGCCGGCACCTTCGCCCAGGCGGCGCACGCGCTCGAGAAGAATGGAGCCGTGCGAATCTTCGGGTGCGCCACGCACGCGCTGCTCAGCCGGGACGCGTGCGAGAGGCTGCAGTCGGCGCCGTTCGAGGAGGTCTGCGTCACTGATACGTTGCACGTTCCCGAGGAGCGGAGGTTTCCTCGGCTCAAGGTGTTGTCGATCGGCGAGCTGCTCGCGAAGGCGATCACCTACAATCACGAGTACCAGTCGGTCTCCTCGCTCTTCCCTGACTGAGCGGCGAACCGCGAAAGCCCAAGGAGAAGGAAATGGCCAAGAGCGCCAACATCACCGCCGAGCGGCGGGAGGAAATCGGCAAGGGGGCGGCCCGAACGAGCCGCCGGTCGGGCCGTGTGCCCGGGGTTCTGTACGGTCACGGCGAGGAGTCCGTCCCGGTGAGCGTGGATGCACGCGAGCTCTCGAAGCTCGTCCAGTCGATCTCGGTGGAGAACACGATCGTGGACCTGGATCTCGCGGGCGACGGTTCGTTCAAGGTCCTGATCCGCGAGCTCCAGCGGCATCCCTTTCGGGACGAGACGCTGCACGTCGACTTCTTCCACGTGGCGATGGACGAGAAGATCTACGTCGAGGTCCCCGTCGTGGTCCTGGGGACGCCGATCGGCGTCAAGAACAAGGGCGGGATCGTCGACCACCAGCTCCGCGAGCTGGAAGTGTACTGCCTCCCCGCAAATATCCCCGAGAAGTTCGAGGTCGACATCTCGAATCTCGACATCGGGGACTCGATCCACGTCTCCGATCTGACCATCGAGGGGGTGGAGATCGAGACCGATCTCGAGCGTTCGGTTGTGACGGTTCTAGCCCCGACGGTGATCGAGGAGCCGGAGGCGGAGGTGGCCGAGGAGGAGCTCCTCGAGCCCGAGGTCATCGGACGGGCGCGCGAGGAAGAGGGAGAGGAAGAGGAGCCGCGCCGCGAGGGCAAGAGGGAAAAGACCGAGGAGAAAGAGTAGCGCGCGCTGGCGGTCAGGATCGTCGTCGGATTGGGGAACCCGGGGCCCGAATACGAGGCGACCCGTCACAACGTCGGCTTCCGGGTGGTCGAGCGCCTCGCGCGCGAAGGTCGCCTGCCGGGCTGGACGCGGGCGGGCGAGCGGCTCGAGACCCGGGGCGCGATCGACGACGTGTCGGTCACGCTGGTGAAGCCGCTCACGTGGATGAATGCCTC
The DNA here is from genome assembly GCA_035281565.1 of Gemmatimonadota bacterium. GTDB lineage: Bacteria > Gemmatimonadota > Gemmatimonadetes > JACCXV01 > JAHWKZ01 > DASRVA01. The sequence goes on along the minus strand of DATEDS010000190.1, from coordinate 10,746 downwards.
CGGGCGCGCGCTCGCGGCGCTGGCCCGCGAAGACCCGTTCGAGCCGGAGGAGATCCTGGTCTGCTATGACGAGCTCGCGCTGCCGCTCGGAAAGCTCAGGCTCCGGGCCTCCGGGTCGCACGGGGGTCACAACGGGATGCGCTCGGTCCTCGAGCATCTCGGCAGCGAGAAGGTTCCGCGCCTCCGCGTCGGCATCTTCCCCGAGAGCGGCGGCACCGGGGACCCGACCGAGTTCGTCCTGCGCCCGTTCCGCCGCGGGGAGGAGCCGTTGATCGAGGACGCCGTGGCGCGTGGTGTCGATGCCGTGACCTGTGTGGTCACCGAAGGCCTCATCACGGCGATGAACCGTTTCAATCCGGAACCCGCGTAGGGCCGATCCGGCCCCGCGATCCCCTTGAACCCCTCGTAAGGAGCATCCGTGGAGACGTTCGCATCGTCCGCATCCGCCTGGGGCCTGCTGGGGCTCCTCGTCGCGCTGGGGATCTACTTCTACGTGAAGCGACAGCCGGAAGGCAGCGAGACCATGCGCCAGCTCGCCGGGCAGATCCATGCCGGCGCGATGGCCTTCCTGAAGCGCGAGTATTCGGTGCTCATCCCGTTCATCGTCGTCGTGGCGGTGCTGCTCGCGCTCGCCGTGGGCTGGCGGACGGGCGTGGCCTACGTGGCCGGGGCGACCTGCTCGATCCTGGCCGGTCTTTTCGGCATGACGGCGGCGACCCGCGCCAACGTCCGGACGTCGGAGGCCGCCCGGTCCAAGGGACAGGGGCCCGCGCTCCGCATCGCGTTCTTCGGCGGCGGCGTGATGGGGCTGTCGGTCGCCTCGCTGGGGCTCCTCGGGATCGGACTGGTCTTCCTGTGGGTCGGACGGATGGCCACGACGGCCGAGGAGGTCCGCGCCTTCGCCGAGATCATCTCGGGCTTCGCCATGGGGGCCTCCTCCATCGCGCTCTTCGCCCGTGTGGGCGGCGGGATCTACACCAAGGCGGCCGACGTCGGGGCCGACCTGGTCGGTAAGGTGGAGGCGGGGATCCCCGAGGACGATCCGCGGAACCCGGCCACCATCGCCGACAACGTCGGCGACAACGTCGGGGACGTGGCGGGAATGGGAGCCGACATCTTCGAGTCGTACGTCGGGGCCGTCATCGCCACGATCGCCATCGCGGCCACGAGCCCGCTGTTCGTCGACGCGTCGCGCCTGGCGGCGATCGCCCTTCCGATCGTCCTCGTCATCGTGGGCCTCCTGGCCTCGCTGGTCGGGATCGCGATGATGAAGATCCTGGAGCGGACCAGCCCGGCCAGCGCGCTCAGGAACACGACCTTCATCGCGGCCGGCCTGTTCCTGATCGCCTCGTACTTCGTGGTGACCCGGATGAACGTCTTCGCGGGCACCCCGGAATACGGGGCGGCGGGCCCGTTCTGGGCGCTCCTGTCGGGAACGCTGGTGGGCATCCTGATCGGGGTCGTGACGGAGTACTACACGGCGGCCCGCCCGATCCGGCGTATCGCCAATGCGTCGGAGACGGGGTCGGCCACCAACATCATCGCCGGGCTGGCGGTCGGGATGGAATCGGTGGTCCTTCCCGTGGCGCTGATCTGCTCGGCGATCTGGGTATCGTACGAGTTCTCGAGCCTGTACGGGATCGGCATCGCGGCGGTGGGGATGCTGGCGACGGTCGGCGTTACGATGTCGGTCGACGCGTACGGGCCGATCGCCGACAACGCGGGCGGGATCACCGAGATGAGCGGTCTGGGCAGGGAGGTGCGGGCGATCACCGACGGACTCGACGCCCTCGGTAACACGACGGCGGCGATCGGAAAGGGCTTTGCGATCGGGTCGGCGGCGCTCACCGCGCTGGCCCTCTTCTCGGCCTATTCCTCCGCCGTGGGGCTCCGCGAGACCGGCATCAACGTCATCGACCCGGAGGTGGTGATCGGGCTGTTCATCGGCGGGTTTCTGCCATTCCTGATCGCGGCGCTCACGATGACCGCGGTCGGCCGGGCGGCGCAGGGGATGGTGGCCGAGGTGCGGCGGCAGTTCCGCGAGATCAAGGGCCTCATGGAGGGGACCGCGAAGCCGGACAGCGCACGCTGCGTCGACATCTCCACCCGGGCCGCGCTCCGCGAGATGATCGCACCGGGCGTGGCCGCCGTGGCGGCTCCCGTTCTGGTCGGCAAACTGATCGGCATCGAGGCGCTGGGCGGCATGCTCGCCGGGGCCACCCTGAGCGGTGTCCTGCTGGCGCTCTTCATGGCCAACGCCGGCGGCGCGTGGGACAACGCCAAGAAGTACATCGAGGGCGGCGCGCACGGGGGGAAGGGGTCCGACGCCCACAAGGCGGCGGTCGTCGGAGACACGGTCGGCGATCCGTTCAAGGACACGTCGGGGCCGTCGATGAACATCCTGATCAAGCTGATGAGCGTAGTCGCGCTGGTCCTCGCCCCCTGGTTCGTGGGGTGACGGCCGCGCCGCGGGTGTAGCGGCATGCAGGTCGGGATCGTGGGGCTTCCGAACGTGGGGAAGTCGACCCTCTTCAACGCGCTGACCGCTGCCGGGGCCGCCGCCGCCAACTATCCCTTCTGCACGATCGACCCGAACGTCGGAGTGGTCGCCGTGCCCGACGACCGGCTCGAGGTCCTGGCCGAGGCGTTCGGGCCCGAAACCGTGACCCCGGCCACGATCGAGTTCGTCGACATCGCCGGCCTGGTCGAGGGGGCCAGCCAGGGGGAAGGGCTCGGCAACCAGTTCCTGTCGCACATCCGCACCGTTGATGCGATCGTCCACATCGTGCGGTGCTTTTCCTCGAGCGACGTCGTCCACGTCTACGGCTCGGTGGATCCGCTCCGCGACAAGGCCGTCATCGACACCGAGCTCGCGCTGGCCGACCTGGCCGTGATCGAAAAGCGGCGCGAGCGGGTCGCCAAGCAGGTCCAGACCGGTCGCAAGGACCTGGCCGTCGAGCTGTCGGCCCTCGAGAAGCTCCTGCCGGCGCTCCGCGAGGGCCGACCCGCGCGCACGGTCGACCTCGATGCGGCGGAGGAGGCGCCCGTCCAGACGTACGGCCTCCTGACCCGCAAGCCGGTCATCTACTGCGCCAACGTGGGCGAGGACGTGATCGCCCAGGCGGTCCGCGATCCGGCCTCGGTCCCCGTGGTCGCCGCGCTCGCGCAGGCGGCGGCGGCCGAGGGCGCGGGACTCGTAGAGGTGTGCGGCGACCTGGAGGCGGAACTCGCCACCCTGGCCCGCGAGGACCGGCACGCCTTCCTGGAGGAGCTGGGGCTGCCGGAGTCGGGCCTCAGGCGGATGATCCATGCGGCGTACGACCTGCTAGGTCTCCTGACCTTCTTCACCGTCGGCCCCAAGGAGGTCCGCGCCTGGACCATCCACAAGGGCGACACCGCGGTCGACGCGGCGGGGGAGATCCACACCGACATGGCCCGCGGCTTCATCCGGGCGGAGATCGTCGGCTGGAACGACTTCCTGAGGTCGGACCGGACGCTCCAGCGGGCGCGCGAGATGGGGCTCGTACGGAGCGAGGGGCGCGATTACGTCATGGCGGACGGCGACGTGACGCTGATCCGCTTCAACGTCTGAGCAAGGACTTTGGCGCCGTCGGGCTGGAACAGGAGGTTCAAGCGAGTGGAGGTCGTTCTAGACAGAGAGCGCCGGCCTGGAGACGCTGGAAGCAAGGTCGATCCCCATTCTTTCAGGAGGTACGCATGAATGCGATCCGGCCCGCTCTCGTGACCTTCGCGCTTCTGGCATCGGCTTGCTCGAGCCAGGCCCCTCCGACGGATGTGTTTTCAGGGGGCGATCTCCAGTCCGCGTCCGCGGACTTCCGGATCGTGATGCTCGACCGTTGCGAGCCGGAGTCGTTCAATGCCGTCCTTGGAGCGGGAACGTGCGTCGGGGACGGGAACGTGACGTTCACCGAGTTCATCGCGGAGCTCGTCAAGAAGCAGACGCATCATCAGTGGCGATTCCAGCCCACGCAGGTGGCCCTCAAGTCCGAGCGACCGATCGGCGTGGTCAACGTGGGCGGCGAGGTCCACACCTTCACCCCCGTGGCCGAGTTCGGGGGCGGCTTCGTCCCGGACCTCAACAACCTCACGGGAAACCCGGTCCCGGCGCCCGAATGCCTTGACTTCGGCACGATCCAATTCCTTCCCCCGGGAAGCGTGACCCCGCTGGCGGGGCTTCCCGATGGAACCCACCTCTTCATGTGCTGCATCCACCCGTGGATGCGCACCACCGCGGAGGTCCACCGCTAGCCGCGGCCGACTGCTGGCCTGCCCTGCGATCATGACGGAGCTTGTGCCGTCCGCCGGGTGTGTGCATCCCCCAGCAGGGAGGTCGATCGTGCCCCGCTTCCACGTCCTCATCCCGAGTCTTCTGTTCGTGTACGGGTTTTTCGGGGCCGGGACGCCGTCCCCGGGCCAGGAGAGGACCGTCGTGATCCGCGCCGCCCGCCTGCTGGACGTCGAGCGCGGGGAGATCCTGCCCGACGCCGCGGTCGTCGTCGAGGGAGACCGGATCGCCGCGGTCAACCCGGATGCGCTCCCCGCAGGAGCCGAGACGATCGACCTGGGCGACGCGACCCTGCTCCCCGGCCTGATCGACGCCCACACCCACCTGACCAGCGACCTGGAGGGGGACTGGGTCCACCGGGGGGTCACCGGCACCCCGGCCGAGGCCGCTCTCCGGGGGGCTCAGAACGCCCGGCGCACCGTGGAGGCCGGCTTCACCACGGTGCGTGACGTGGGCTCCCCCGACTTCGCCGACGTCGCGCTCGCGCGGGCGGTCGAGGCGGGCTGGATCACCGGGCCGCGGATCGTCCCCGCGGGGCACGCGCTGGGGATCACCGGCGGCCACTGCGACGAGACGGGATACGCCCCGGGGATCCTCGAAGGAGATTGGCGGAGAGGGGTCGCCGACGGGGTGGACGAGGTCGTGAAGGCGGTCCGGTACCAGATCAAGCACGGAGCCAGGGTCATCAAGGTGTGCGCGACCGCCGGCGTCCTGTCCCACGAAGCCTCGGTCGGCGCGCAGCAGTACTCGGAGGATGAGCTGCGGGCGATCGTCGAGGAGGCGGCGCGGCATGACCTCAAGGTCGCGGCGCACGCGCACGGCACCGAGGGCATCAAGGCGGCCATCCGGGCCGGGGTCGTCTCGATCGAGCACGGTTCGCTGCTCGACGACGAGGCGATCGCGATGATGAAGGAGCGTGGGACCTGGCTCGTTCCGACGACCTATCTGGTCGGCCGGATCGATCTGGACGCGCTGCCGCCCGGGATCCGCGCCAAGGCCGAGGGGATCCTCCCGCGCGCCGTCGAGAGCGTGCGCCGGGCGATCGGGGCGGGCGTGCCGATCGCGTTCGGGACCGACGCCGCGGTCTTCCCGCACGGGGAGAACGCCGGGGAGTTCGCCGCGCTGGTCGACCGCGGGATGGACCCGCTGGCGGCGATCCGCACCGCGACCCTGAACGGCGCGGAGCTCCTGGGCGTCGACGACCGCGGCGTCATCGCTCCGGGCCGCCTGGCCGACCTGATCGCCGTGCCGGGGGATCCGCTCGCGGACGTGCGTGTCCTCGAGGACGTCCGGTTCGTGATGCTGGGCGGGAAGGTGGTCAGTCGCCGGTAGGGGCGCTCTCGCGCGGGGACGCCAGCGCCTCGGCCGCGACCGGCGGACCCAGGTAGGTCCCCTGGGCGAGCCCGCAGCCCCGCTCCTCCAGCCACGCCAGCGAGTCGGGATTGTCCACGCCCTCGGCGATGAGCGGGATCTCGAGGCCGCGGCACAGGCCTATCAGCCCTTCCACGAGCCGCTCCTGGGAATCGTCGTGGCCCAGCCGGGCCACGAATCGCCTGTCCACCTTCAGATAGTCGGTGGGGAAGTCGACCAGATAGGCGAGCGCCGAGTGTCCACGGCCGAAGTCGTCGATCAGGATCCTGATCCCGAGGTCGCGGAGCCGGCGCAGCGTGCGGACGGTTCCTTCGGGGTCGCGGGTCGTCGCGCGCTCGGTGATCTCGATGGCCAGTCCCTCGCCGTGGATTCCCTCCTCGGCCAGCACGCCTTCCACGAAGGACGGCAGCTGCGGATCCTCGAGGGTGGCGGGGGAGAGGTTGACCGACACCCACTCCAGGTCCGTGCGGTCGTGCCACACGCGGGACCGGCGCGCCGCGGCGCGGATCACCCAGCGGTCCAGGCGACGCAGCATCCCCGATTGCTCGGCGATGGCGATGAACTCCTGCGCCTCCAGAAGCCCGCGCTCGGGATGGCGCCAGCGCAGGAGGGCCTCGCACGCCATGGGTGCCCGACCGGGGAGCCGGCAGATCGGCTGGTAGTGGAGCTCGAGCTCCTGCCGCTGGAGCGAGCCCCGCAGCTGCTCCTCCAGCCACAAGGCCTCCCTCAGCGTGCTCCGGGACACCGGCTTGTAGAGGGCGATCCCGCTCTCCTCGGACACCGATTGGTACATCGCCAGATCCGCCAGCGAGAGGAGCTCGTCGAATCGCTCGCCGTGCTCCGGGCAGAGCGCGATCCCGATCCGGCCGTCAAGGTGGAAGGCCTCGCCCGCCACCATGAACGGGGTCGTCAGGCACTCCTTGAGCCCGCGCGCGGCGGCCACGGCGTCCTCCACCCGCGGAACGTTGACGAGCAGGACCGCGAACTCGTCGCCGCCCACCCTGGCCACCGTGTCCGACGCGCGGACACGGGAGCGGAGGCGCTCAGCCAGCTCGGTCAGCACACGGTCGCCCGCGGAGTGACCAAAGGCATCGTTGATGCGCTTGAACCGGACCAGGTCCAGACACACCATCGCCACACGGCCGGCCTCGCGCACCGAGCGCAGGATGGCCTTGGTGGTCATCTCCTGGAGGAGGCGGCGGTTGGCCAGCCCCGTCAGCGGATCGCGGAACGCCATCCGGACCAGGTCCTCCTCGAGCCGCTTGCGTTCCGTGATGTCGATCGCCGTGCCCACGATGCACGGCTCGCCCGTCTCCGGGTCCTCGACCAGCGAAGCGTTCTCCAGGGTCCAGATGGTTCGTCCGTCGCGATGACGCAGGCGCAGGACCGTGTTGGTGAGGCTCCCCTTCTCGGCGACCTGCCGGACCCACTCGTCGCGGTCCCGGGGATCGGGATACACGTCGGCGGCCGAAAGGTGGAGAAGCTGCTCGCGGTCGTAGCCGAGCATGAGGGCCATCGCCGCGTTGACGTCCCGGATCGCGCCGTCCAGGCTCACCCGGTAGACACCCGCCACGTTGTGCTCGAAAAGCTGGCGATAGGCTCGCGCCGAGACCTCAAGCGACTCGAGCTGGCGCTTCCGCATGCTGATGTCGCGGATCACGCCCGTGAAGAAGCGGCGCTCCCCGGCCACGTACTCGCCGAAGACGATCTCGGCCGGGTAGTTGGAGCCATCACGGCGCCGGACCGGGAGCTCGATCGCCGACCAGTCGAGGTTCCGACGGCCGGTCTTCAGGTATCGGGCGAAGCCGTCCGCGTGACGCTGGCGCAGGTCCTCGGGGATGATGACGGTCAGCGGTCCGCCGATGAGCTCCTCCGGCTCGTAGCCGAGGAGCTCCCGAACGGCCGGGCTGGCATAGACGACGCGCCCCTCCTGATCGATCGTGAGGATGGCGTCGGCCATGGAGTGGGCGGCCGCCTCCAGGTCGCGCAGCGGATTGGATCGCGGGTCGGGCATCCGTCCTGGGTCGGGGGGACGATGTACCCGGAAGAAACAGCAAATCTTGTGCCGGGCTGAGCATACGACGACGTTTGGATAGGTTGAAGCCGGCCAGCGACGACGATCGGCGAGACCCTGGATCTCACCGCCGGCGGTATGCGGGCGGGCGGGCGTCGTCCAGGGTCCGGTACCGCTCGAGCAGCTCCGTCTGCCGCGACCGCATGGGGACGAGCCGGCCCCGGACCAGGACGGCCTCGGGGAGGGTCGCGGTCTCGAACGGATCGCCCGGCCACACGACCAGGTTGGCGAGCTTTCCCGGCTCGATCGACCCGTAGCGATCGGCCACGCCGTAGATCTCGGCAGGCGACAGCGTGACCGCGCGGAGGGCCGCCTCGGGGTCGAGGCCGAACCGGACCGCGTTCCCCGCCTCCTGGGCGATCGCGGGGGCGCGATGATTCTCGAACGTGGAGAACGCCACACGGACGCCGGCGCGTGCCAGGACCGCGGCATTGTCGAAGCGCGCACCCAGCCTTTCGAAATCGGAGGGGAGGCTGGTCAGGGGCTTGAGGATGACCGGAACGTCGGCGGCCGCCAGCGCGCCCGCGACCATCCACGCCTCGGCGCCGCCAACGACCACCGGCCGGAACCCGTACTCACGGGCGAGCGCCAGGACGGCCAGGATGTCGCTCGCCCGCTGAACCTGGACGAGCAGCGGGATCCGGCCCGACAGGACGGGCTGGAGCGCGGCCAGGTCGAGCCGGGACTCGGAGAGCTCCCGCGAGTCCCCGGCGTCGAAGGCCGCACGGCGGGCGGCCCAGAAGCGCGCGTCCTCCAGGACCTCGCGCAGGCGGAGGGCCGCGCCCCCCCGGGCCCCGCCCGCGCTCGCCACGCCGTCCTCGCCCAGGGCGGCGATCATGGCGGCCCGCGGCTCGGCGAGCATCTCGTCGGCGGTCTCCCCGACCAGGTCGATCACCGCCGCCTGGCCCGCGATCAGCCCGCCGCGGGGCCCGGTGGCGACGGTCGTGACCCCGCCCGCCCGCGCCCACGGGATCAGGGTCGAGCCTGGGTTCAACCCGTAAACGGGATCGAAGGCCGCGGTGATCGGGTCCTCCTCGTCGGCCAGCCGTTCGTCCCGGGTGGACGCGACCAGGTCGACCTCGAGCAGACCGATCGACGACCACGGGTCGAAGAGGCCCGGCGTCACCACCTTGCCGGTGGCGTCGATGACCCGTGCCGAGGCGGGCGCCTCGAGGTCCGTCCCGACCGCGACGATCCGGCCGTCACGGACGAGCACGGTCGCGCCGGCGACCGGCGGGCCGGAGACCGACCGGACGGTACCTCCCACGATCGCGATCTCCTGGGCGGCGGCCGGCGGGACGAGCGCGAGGAGCACGATCCCCGCGAGGGCCGCCCGAGGCGTGGAACCGCTCATCGTTCCCCTCCGGGCGTGTCGGCGGGGAGGATCCCGAGCTCGAAGTCGGTCGTCGGCTGGAGCTCCGTGCGGGAGCGGTCGTAGACCAGCGCCCCGTCGATGTAGACCAGGTCGGCGTGGGCGTAGACGCTGAACGGGTCTCCCGACCAGACCACGAGGTCGGCGTTCTTGCCGGCCTCGAGCGTCCCGATCCGATCCTCGAGCCCGAGCGCCCATGCTGGGTTGGCGGTGATCCACCTCAGCGCGTCGTCCCGGGTGACCTCGAGGCCCGCGGCCCGCCCGTACGCCATGGCGCGCGCGGCATCCTGGTTCATGATCTGGATCCCGGTCGGATCGTCGGTGTGGAGGATCGCCCGCGCGCCCGCGTCGGACACGAGGGCCAGGTTCTGGGGAACCATGTCGAACGCCTCCATCTTGAATCCCCACCAGTCCGTCCACATCGAGGCGGCCACCGAGTCACGCGCCAGGAGGTCGCGGACCTTGTACGCCTCGACGGCGTGGTGGAAGGACCGCACCCGGAAGCCGAACTCCCGCGCCAGGTTCAGCATGTTCACGATGTCGTCCGAGCGATAGCAGTGGTTCTGGACGAGGAGCTCCCCGCGCAGAACTTCGGCGAGCGTCTCCTGCGCCAGGTCGCGCTCCGGCTCTTCGCCGCCGTGCCGCGCCCAGCGGTCCCACTTCTCGCGGTAGGCGGCCGCCTCGATGAACGCCTCGCGCATCCCGGCCCAGTTGCCCATCCGGGTCGAGGGACCCCTCTCCTCGTAGACCCGCTTGGGGTTCTCTCCGCACGCCATCTTGAGGGCCATGGGGGCGCCGGGGAACATCATTTCCTGGGCCGAGCGCTGGGGGACGTTCTTGAGGGTGACGCCGCGGCCGCCGATCAGGTTGGCGCTCCCGGGGAGGATCTGGATGGTGGTGACCCCGCCCGCGAGCGCGCGCGTGAAGCCTGGATCCTGCGGCCAGACCGAGTGGATCGCCCAGACCTGCGCGGTCGTCGGATCGGTCGCCTCGTTGCCTTCGGAGAGCGCGTCGACGCCGGGCGAGGGGTAGACGCCGAGGTGGGAGTGCGTGTCGACGATCCCCGGCGTCACGAAGCGCCCGGCGGCGTCCACGACGACCGCGTCGGCCGGCGCCTCGATCCCGCGCCCGACGGCGGCGATCCGGCGATCCTGGATGAGAACGTCGCCGCCCACGATCTCCTCGCCCGCCGCGGTCATGACGGTGGCGCCCCGGATGAGGGTCGTCCGGGCCGGGAGCGGCTCATAGGTCGACTCCCAGGCGCCGTTCGGCGTTCCGGCCAGCGCCCGGCGCACTTCGAGCGAGTCGCGGCCATCGTTCTCGTCGGCGACGTCGCCCCGGCTCGGGGCCGAGGCGCATCCCGCTCCGACACAGATCGACAGCAACAGGGCGAGCGTCGCCGGACGTGACATCGAACCTCCCTGAATCGACGGTCGGCGATGGTCGGAGGACGGGCGGACGGTAACGGAGGACGGGAGCGCCGCCCACCGCCCCGCCGGGCGCTTGTCGCGGGTCCCGTCGTGGGACAGGTTCGGCCGCGGAATGAAGGGCTCGATCCGATCGTTGCCAGGCTCCGTGAGCCGCCCTAGCCGCCCGCGCGTCGAGCTGCTGGTCGTGGCCGCG
>DATEDS010000189.1:0-3872 GCA_035281565.1 Gemmatimonadota bacterium | reverse complement strand
CGACCGGTACCCGGACCTGAGGGACGCGCTCGAGAAGCTGAAGCTCAACGACTCGTCCCTGACCTACGAGCCCGAGACCTCCACCGCGCTCGGCTTCGGCTTCCGGTGCGGCTTTCTGGGGATGCTCCATCGGGAGATCGTGCAGGAGCGGCTGGAGCGCGAGTTCGACCTCGACCTGATCACGACCGTGCCCAACGTGGAGTACCATGTCTATCCGGAGCACGGCGAGATGCTGGTGATCGAGAACCCGAGCAAGATGCCGGACCGTGGCAAGATCGGGCGCGTCGAAGAGCCGTTCGTCCGCGGCCGTTTCATCCTGCCGTCCGAGTACGTGGGCGGGGTCCTCAAGCTGTGCGAGGAGCGGCGCGGGACGCACGTCAAGATGGAGTACATCGACAGCGAACGCGTGGAGATCGAGTATGATCTCCCGCTGGCCGAGATCATCACGGACTTCTACGATCGGCTGAAGTCCGTGACCCGCGGCTACGCGTCGTTCGACTACGAGTACCTGGAGTATCGCGAGAGCGACCTCGTCAAGCTTGACATCCTGGTGAACGGCGACCCGCTGGACGCCCTGTCGGTGATCCTGCACCGGGACCGGGCCTACCACTGGGGGCGGCAGCTCTCGGAGAAGCTCAAGGAGCTGATCCCGCGACAGATGTTCGAGGTCGTGATCCAGGCCGCGATCGGGACACGCGTGATCAGCCGGGAGGTCGTCCGGCCGCTCAGGAAGAACGTCACCGCGAAGTGCTACGGCGGCGACATCACCCGCAAGCGGAAGCTGCTCGAGCGGCAGAAGGAGGGGAAGCGGCGGATGAAGCAGGTGGGGACGGTGGAGATCCCGCAGGAGGCCTTCCTGGCGGCGCTGCAGCTCGGGACGTGAGGGAATCGCGACTCTCGTGACCCCCGTGGTCGTACAGCCGCCGCCTGGAGTCGAACCGGCATCGCCGGGGAGCGGGCCGGTCGTGGTGCGCGTTCCGAACTGGATCGGGGACGCCATCCTGGCGCTGCCGGCCGTCGCCGCGCTCGTCGATCGGTTCCACCCCAACGGCATCCTGGTCGTCGCCCGGCCTCACATCGCGCCCCTCTTCGCCGGCCTGGAGGGGATCGAGGAGGTCGTCCGGATCGCCCACCGCGGCCCGACGCGGTTCGCCCAGGCGCGGAAGCATCTCGCCCCGCGGCGGCCAGCGCTCGGGGTGACGTTCGTTCACTCGCTGGGCGGGGCCGCCGAGCTGTCCGCCGGGTCGGTCGTTCAGGTCTGGGGGTACGGGGGGCTCTGGCGGCGCCTCGCCACCGACGTCCGGCTCCCGCGCCGCTGGATCCGCGACCGCCATCGGTGGGAGGTCTACGCCCTCCTCGCCGCGGCCGTCACCGGCCGGCCCGTCGCCGAGCGGTACCCGCTCGCGGTCGGTCCCGGGGACGTGGCCCACGCCGACCGGCTCTTCCAGGACACGCGCCTCCAGGACGGTGCCCCGCGGGTCGGGCTCGTCCCGGGCGCCCACGCGGCGTCGCGGCGCTGGCCGGTCGAGCGGTTCGCCGAGCTCGCCTCGCGGCTGGGGCGGGACGGGATCCGCGTGATCCTGTTCGGCTCGAACGGCGAGCGCGCGCTGACCGCGAGGGTGGCCGGGGGGGCGCGCCCCGAGCCCATCGACTGGGCCGGCCTGACGCCCCTCCCCGTCCTGGCCGAGTGCTTCCGCCGGATCGACTTCCTGGTCACGAACGACACGGGGCCCATGCACCTGGCGGCGGCCGCGGGGACGCCCCTCCTCGACCTGTGCGGCGCGGCCGACGAGCGGGTCACGGGCCCCCGTGGCCCGGCGAGCCTGACCCTCGTCCACCCGGTCCACTGCCGGCCGTGCGTGAAGAATGCCTGCGCGTACAACCTGGAGTGTATGCGGGGGATCGACGTCGACACCGTCCATCGGGTCGTCGGCGCGCGGCTGGGCCGGGAAGCCCTGGCCCTCGGCTCGTCCGTCTTCCCGTAGCGTCCTACATTTCGCGCCGTGCTCGGCGACATCGAGAAGGACGCCTTCCCCGCCTGGGGGGTCGACGTGGGCGGCACGCGCTGCAAGGTCGGCGTCGTGGACCGCCAGGGCACCATCCTGGCCCAGCGGGAGATCCCGACCCTGCGGAGGCCCGAAGCCATGGTCCAGGCGATCGCCCGCGCGTGCGAGGAGGTGGCCGGCGAGGCCGGGGGGCCGATCGCCCGGCTCGGGATGGGCGCGCCCGGACCGCTCCGGTTCGAGGACGGGGTCGTGGTCCACGCCCCGAACCTGGGGTGGCGCGAGGTCCCGCTTCGGGCGATGGTCGCGGAGGCGGTCGGCTGCCCGGTCGTCCTCGACAACGACGCCAACGCCGCCGCGCTGGGCGAGGCGTGGATCGGGGCCGGCTGCGGGACGAGCGTGCTGCTGCTGGTCACGCTCGGCACCGGGGTCGGGGGCGGCGTCGTCGAGAAGGGACGGATCTTCCACGGCGCGCGGGGCCTCGCGGTGGAAGTCGGGCACCAGGTCGTCGTTCCCGGGGGCCGACCGTGCTCGTGCGGCAAGCGTGGCTGCGTCGAGGCCTATTTCAGCGGACATGCCCTGACCGAGCAGGCGAGCGAGCGTTTCATCGGCGGCGACCCGACCGAGCACCGCGCCATCTTCCAGGCCTACGCGGAGGGCGATCCCGAGGTCGTGCCGTGGATGGACGCGGCCATCGACGCCCTGGCCCGGGGGGTCGCGCTGGCGGGGGTCCTGTTCGATCCCGACCTGATCGTCTTCACCGGCGGGCTCGCCCGGTCGTGGGACATCTACTCCGCCCGTCTCGTGGCCAAGATCGAGGAGGAGATGGGCCCGGCCGGCCCGTCGACGGACCGGATCGGGCTCTCCATCCTGGACGGCCAGGCGGGGGTGATCGGCGCGGCCCGGCTCGCCTTCGACCAGCGCGGGTCCCGGTGAGCCGGTCCGACGGGACCGGCGGGGCCCGGAGAGACCGCGAAACGGACCGGCTCCGTGTCGGGGTCACGGGGACGATCGTCGAGGACACGATCGACACGGTGGACGGCGTCCGGATCGAGGACCTCGGCGGGATCGCCTATGCCCTCCACGGGCTGAGCGCGTTCCTTCCGGACGGCGCGGTCGCCCACCCCGTGCTCGAGGTGGGGCGGGACGCGATCGAACGCGTGCGACGGGAGCTCGGCGGCCTGCGCGCGATCTCGGCGGGGGACTTCCGCCCGGTCCGGCACGTGAACAACAAGGTCCACCTGGTCTACCATCCGGACGGCTCGCGTGACGAGACGCTGACGGGCGGCGTGCCGCCCGCCGGCTGGGATCTCTACGAGCCGTGGCTCGATCGGCTGGACGCATGGCTCTGGAACTTCATCTCGGGGATGGAGACCGATCTCGACACCTTCGGGCGCGTCAAGGCGCGCTTCCGAGGGGACGTCTACATGGACATCCACAGCCTCTGCCTCGAGCACGTGCCGGGCCGAGCCCGCCGCCACCGCACCCCCGACCGGTGGCCGGATTGGGTCACCGGGGTCCGGTGGGTCCAGATGAACGAGGCCGAGGCCGGGCTCCTCCAGCGGGGCGAGCCGCGGAGCCTGCCCGAGGAGGCGGAGGAGGCGCTGGCCGTCCGTCTGCACGGCCTCGGGGTCGAGACGGTCCTGTTCACGCTCGGGTCCAGGGGGGCGCGGCTCTACGGAGCCGACGGCGCGATCGTCACCGAGCCCGTGCCGGAGGGAGAGCCGGCGGTCGACCCGACCGGCTGCGGGGACGTCTTCGGGGCGACGCTCTATGCCCGCCTCCTCGCGGGCGACCGGGTCGAGCCGGCGATCCGCGAAGCGACCCGGCTGGCTGCCCGCAACGCGACCTACCGCGGCGCGGGCGGCC
>DATEDS010000188.1:0-6045 GCA_035281565.1 Gemmatimonadota bacterium | reverse complement strand
CGGTCTTGGCGAGCGTCACGGCGTCACCGCCGGAGTCGAGGTCGTTGCCGAACTGATCCCGGAGCTGAACCGTGATCGTCGAGGTGCTGGTACCGTCGGCCGGGATCGAGGTCGGGTTCGCGGTGATCTGGGACGTGGCGCTCGAGGGCGGGCCGGGAGAGATCTGGAACGATGCGCTCGTGGCCGGCGTGAGGGACGGGTCCGAGGTCGCCTGGAGCGTGTACGTGCCCGCCTCGTCGATGTTGACGTTGTTGAACGTCGCCTGTCCGGTCAAGGTGAAGACGGTCGTGGTGCCGTCGATCTGACCGGGACCCGAAGCGACGCTGACCGTGATGTCTCCGATGAAAACGGCCTGACTGCCCGAACTGTTGATGGCTCGCACCGTGAAGGGGGCGATCGTCTGACCGGCGTCCGCATCGCTGGGCTGGCTGAGGAACTGCAGCGCCACGGCCTGGGCGGCGAGGTCCGCTGCGAGAGGAGGAGCGAGCGAGGTGGCGAGGGCCGCGAAGAGGCCTGATGCGACGAGGATCCCACGCCCCGGGGGAAGCGCAACCGGGGGATTCATGTCATGGGAAATATGGGGGGTCCGAGGAGCCGATGCACGCCGTATCCGGTCGAAGTACGCCCCGGGGTCTGCCTTCCACCACGTTCGGCGTGACGATGGGACGGCGGCGATTGCTCCACCTGTCCGGGGCGGGTACACTGCCTGGCGCATGATCCGCCGTCCGGCCCTCTTCCTGGCGACGGCGCTGGCGGTCTTCGCGAACCGCCCGGAGCCGTCCCTCGCCCAGACCGGGTGGGAGTTCAACGTCCACGGCGCGACCCTCCTCGACGACCTGTTCCCGGAGAGCGGCGGCTCGATCCAGGCGGGCGCGCGGCTCGTCCACACGACCCCGTGGCGGCTCACGGTGGGGGGCAACTTCGACTGGGCACGGACGCAGGAGGTCGTGCTCGGCGGGACCGGGGACGTGTCGGCCGACCTCCTGCTGTTCAGCGGGGAGATCGGCTACGCGGCGCCGGTATCGCCGCGGACGGACCTGATGCTGGCCGCCGGAGCCGGCACCGCCTCGGTCCGCCTGTACGACGTGCCCGCCGGCGCCTCTCTCCTCGAGGAGAGCTCGGGCCTCCTGATCCCGGTCGGGGTGGGAATCCGTTTCCGCAACCGACCGGAGGAGGCCACCTGGGCGTTCCGCGGCGATTTGCGGGACCAGGTCATCTTCCTGGACGTCGTCGACCCCACGAGCGGGGAGGTCGACCCGGAGCCGCGCCACAACTGGGAGATCTCGGCCGGGGTCTCGCTCCTGTTCGGAGGGTCGCGAGGGGCCCCCCGACCGGTGGTGGCCGAGCGTCCGGCAGCGGCTCCGCCCGGACCGCCCGTGGCCGAGCCCAGGGAGCGGCCGGAGCGGGAGGACGCGGATCAGGACGGGGTCCCCGACCGGCTGGACCGCTGCCCCCGGACACCGCCCCAGCTGGCCGTCGGTGCGACCGGGTGCCCGATCGACATGGATCGGGACGGCGATCCGGATCTCCGCCCGGGAAGGGCGCCCGTCCAGCCCCCGGCGGCGGAGGCCGATGTCCGTGAAGAGACCCCGCCGGCACGTCCCCGGCCGGAGCTGCCCGATGCGGATCGGGACGGGGTGCCGGAGGTTTTGCCGCCCGCCGCCGCCCGGGACGTTCCCGAGCCGGCGGCGCCGGGCCGGGCCGCGGCTGTCCCGGCCGCCGACACCGATCGCGACGGGGTGCCGGACGCAGCCGACCGGTGCGTGAACACCCCCGAGGGTGCGAACGTCGACGAGCGGGGCTGCCCGGTCGCCCCGGCGGTCGAGCCGCCGGCGCCCCCCGCCCGCGAGGAGGCCGAAGCGGAGCGCCCCGCGGCCGTGATCGAGCCCCCCGCACCCGAACCCGAGGACGCCCGCCCGGACGCCGCGGCAACCCCGACGACCCCGACGGGCGCTTGCCTGGACGCACGGCCCTGGAACCGCCCCGGGGTCACGATCGCCTTCGACGGCCGTCTCTGGGACCAGCTCCGCCGCCCCGAGCCGATCACCTTGAGCAATCTGCAGAGGGTGGGAGATTTCGACGGTGTCCCGATCTACGTGGCGACCGCCGCCCGGCCGCCGTTCACGGACATCTGGGTCCCGCGGTGCGATCCGGCCGGCACCTATCAGCTGTACGTGGAAGAGGGGACCGAGTGAGGCGCGGCGCCCCGCCGTTCGCCCTCCGGACCCGCCTCATCAGCCATTAAACGCCCTTCACCGCCCGGCAGTTCTTCGACCAGACGAACCGATGCGCGCCGGCCGGTCTCTCCTCCGACCGTCCGGCCGCCATTGCCCGAGCCGGTTTCGCAGTCGGATGTTGGCTGGCGCCGATGCGGGACGGCGAGGGGCCGGGCGGGTCTTCCCGCCCGGTTTTTTTTGGACTGACGCGCGACCGTTGCGGTCCGGGCGCGGATGCCGGATACTGGGACGGGAGCGACGATCGGGATCGGGCGATGGAAGGCCGCAGAAGCCATGAGTGAAGGAACATGAGAGGACCGTGGAGCCGTGGTGCGCTCACGGGCGTCGCTTTCGCGCTGCTGCTGGGCGTCTGTGACGATCGCGCAGGGACCGGGCCGACCGAGCCCGCCGGGGGCGAGCTCCGGATCGCCATCGTGAGCGGTGATGGCCAGCAGGGGCTGGTCGGGACGTCGCTTTCCGAGTTCCTCGTCGTCCGGGTCAGCGTCGGATCGGGAGAGCCGGCGGAGGACGTGCCCGTAGAATGGTCCGTCCTCGAGGGCGGGGGCATGCTCAGCCTGAAGGGTCCCCGGACCGATCGGGAGGGTCTCGCCGCGGCGGTCCTCTTCCTGGGCGACGACCCCGGCGAACAGGTCATCCGTGCGGGCCTCGAGAGCGGCGCCGAGGTCCGGTTCACGGCCCGCGCATTGAGCCCCGAACCCCCGCTCATCCTGCGCCCTCCCCGAGGTTAGCGCCCCCCGGGTGTTCTGGCGTAGGTTGTTCGATCGATGGGCCTCAGCCTTACCCGCAAGATCCTGGACGCGCACCTGGTCGACGGCGATCCCAACCGACCGGGTTCGGAGATCGGCATTCGAATCGACCAGGTGCTGACGCCCGACGCGACCGGCGTTCTCTGCTACCTCCAGTTCGAGTCGATGGGGCTCGAGCGCGTGCGTGTCAAGCGGGCCGTCGCCTACGCCGACCACGTGGTCTATCACTTCGACGAGAAGAACGCCGCCGACCACCGCTATCTCCAGACCGCCGCGCACCGCTACGGCTCCTGGTTCTCGCTACCCGGAAACGGAATCTGTCATCAGGTCCACCAGGAGCGGTTCGCCGTCCCGGGCGACACGCTGTTGGGGTCCGACTCGCACACGCCGACCCAGGGCGGGCTGGGGATGATCGCGATCGGCGCCGGCGGCCTGGACGTCACGGTCGCCCTGGGCGGCGGGCCGTACTGGCTCCCCATGCCGGAGGTGGTCCAGGTCCGTCTGGTGGGACGGCTCTCCGAGTGGGTGACCGCCAAGGACGTCATCCTCGAGATGCTGCGGCGGCTGTCGGTCAAGGGCGGCGTCGGCAAGATCTTCGAGTACACGGGCCCCGGCGCGGCGACCCTCTCGCCGTACGAACGGTGCACGATCGCCAACATGGGGACCGAGCTCGGCGCCACGACGTCGGTCTTTGCCGCCGACGATCGAACGCGGGACTATCTGGAACGGCTCGGGCGACCCGAGGACTTCCACGCGGTCGCACCGGACCCGGACGCGGAGTATGACGACTCGCTGGAGATCGACCTTTCCGCGCTCGAGCCTCTGGTGGCCTGTCCGTCGATGCCCGACCACGTCGTGCCCGTGCGCGAGGTGGCGGGGACGCCGATCGATCAGGTGGTCGTCGGTTCGTGCACCAACGGCGGGTACGAGGATCTGCACGCGGTGGCGGAGGTCCTCAAGGGTCGGCGCGTGAGTCCCGGAACGAACTTCGTGATCGCTCCCGCCTCGAAGCAGGCGCTGGAGATGGTCGCCCGGGAGGGATTGGTCGCCGACATCCTGGAGAGCGGAGCCAACCTCAGCGAATCCACCTGCGGTGCCTGTATCGGGGTCGGTCACGTTCCCGCGCCGGGCCAGCGGAGCCTGCGCTCGTTCAACCGGAACTTTCCGGCCCGGAGCGGCCTGAAGGGCGACCAGGTGTATCTGGCGAGCCCGGAGGTTTGCGCGGTCGCGGCGGTGACCGGAGTCCTGACCGATCCACGCGAGTGGAACGGTGTGGCGCCCGTGAAGGAGCTTCCCGAGCGGTTCACCGGGTCCACCGCCGGGCTGGTGCCGCCGGCGGACGATCCGGCGCGCGCCGAGGTGCTGAGGGCGGGACACATCACCGACATCCCCATCTCGCGCCCGCCCGAGGACACGCTGTCCGGGGCGGTCCTGATCGTCACGGGCGACGACATCACGACCGACGACATCGTCCCGGCGACCGCCGAGATGCTCGCCAACTGGGCCAACATCGACGCGGTCTCGAGCTTCGTGTTCAGGCGCCTCGACCCGGGGTTCGCGGATCGCGCGGCGGCAGGCGGCGGCGGATGGATCGTAGGCGGGGCGAACTACGGTCAGGGGTCGTCCCGCGAGCACGCGGCCATGGCGCCCATGTACATGGGGATCAAGGGCGTGATCGCGAAGTCCTTCGCCCGCATCCACAAGGCGAACTTGGTCAACTTCGGGCTCCTGCCGCTGACGTTCGCCGACCCATCGGATTACGACGCGATCGAGCAGGGGGACGAGCTCGTTGCGGAGGAAGTCCACCAGGGCATCGAGCGGGGGCGAATGCTCCTGCGCAACGCCAGCAAGGGAACCTCGATCGAGGTCACGATCGAGCTGACCGACCGTGAACGGAAGCTACTCATGGCCGGCGGTATCCTGCCGTACACCAAGGAGCACGGCCTGGCGGCGTAGGGAACCTTGACGATCGCCCGCGATCGAAGGGGAACGGCAGGGCGCACGATCGTGGCCGCCCAGCTGGCCGCCCTGGCCCTGATCGTCGGCTCGAGGTCCCTGCCACCCGCGGGCGCCGGATTCCTGGGGATCCCATTCTTCCTAGGGACCGTCATCGTCTCCCTGGTCGGCTTTGTGTTCACGGGACGGGATGTCCGGAGCCAGCGGCCGTCCTGGGTCGCGCTCGGCCTGCTACTCCTCCTCGGCGCCCTCGCGTCGGGACTGTACTGGCAGCACGTCTGGTCGTATCGCCACTACGAGATGGAGGGGATCCCGCTCGTCCTCTTCTACCTGTTCGCGTTCTGGTGGCCGGGAGTCTTCGTGATCGTCGTGAGCCGCTTCCTCGAGCGGGGTTTCGCGCGGATGGCGACCGGGGCCTGGGCGGGGCGCCTCGCGTTGGGCGTGGCCGCCGGCACTCTGGGCGCCGGCGGCTACGAGATGGCGGACGACCTCTACTATCGTTCGCGGGACCGCGTTCCGATCAGCGAGGAGGTCGGCTCGCTCCCACCTTCCTGGTCGGGCATCGACCCGGGGTCGCTGACGGTCCGACACGACGAACCCCGCTTCAGCGTCCATGCCCGCCTCGATCCGGGCACCGTCGAGAGCGTCTACGAGTTCCTCGATTCCGTGGAAACATACTTGACGCTCGCTCGCGGTCTCCTTCATCGGCAGGACACGGACGAGGTGATCGTCGAAATCGAGGCGCCCGCCGGTCTCTTCCTCGCGTTCCGGGCGCTGGACCCCGATACGGCGCTTCCTATCCGCGAGCTCTATCGGATCGAGCGCTCGTGGCTGCCAGAGGAAGGGCGCCTCCGACCCATCGACGTCGAACGAATGATCTGGGTGCCATCGGACGAGCTGAGGGGCGAGGGGCGGCACGAGACGTTCGAGCGCATCTTTGTGGCGGCTGTCCTGAGCGACACTCTGGCGGTCGCCTTCGGGCCGATCGCTCCCCCTGACCGGGCGAACACGGATCTGCACGCAGCGGCCTGGGCCACCGCCAACCGAGCCGTTCGCGAGACCGTTCGCTTTTTCCCGGAGACGGGCTTCTTCCGCATCGACCTCGC
>DATEDS010000187.1:0-4483 GCA_035281565.1 Gemmatimonadota bacterium | reverse complement strand
AGCCGGCGCCGTTGCCGAGCTCGACGATCGTCCGCCGGACGTCCGACGCGATCGTCCGGAAGAGGGCGTCGTGGGGGAGGCTCGTCCCGGCCTCCCGGTAGGCGTCCATCGTGATCGGCTCGCCGAAGGTGACCTTGACCTTGCCTCGGCGGGGCAGGGAACGGCCGGCCGGAAGGGCGTCGTGCGTGCCCGTGATCCGGACCGGGACGATCGGGACGCCGAGCTCCCACGCGAGGAGCCCCAGGCCGGGCTTGAACGGCTGGATCTCGCCCGATCGGGAGCGGGTCCCCTCGGGGAAGATGAGCGCCGACTCCCCGCTCGCCAGGATCGACTTCACCATCCTGAGTCCGGCCAGCGAGGACTCCTCACGCTCGATCGGCACGACGTTGAGGAAGGTGCTGAAGAACCACCGTTTGAGGGCGGTGTCGAAGAAATAGTCGCGGGCGCCGAGGACGTGGAGCGACCGCGCGGCCTCCGCACCGCGCACCTTCCGCACGGCGGACAGGATGGCCGGCGCGTCGAGGTGGCTGGAGTGGTTGGCGGCGAGGAGGTACGGGCTCCGGCGCGGGAGCCGCTCGGCGTGCTCGACGGTCAGGTCGAAGTAGGTGCCGTACAAGGTCTCCAGGCCCAGGACCGCCGACTCGAAGAGCCACCGGTCGAGCATCGACCGCTCGTCGAACGGAAGCGCGGAGCGGAGGCCGGGCCGGCGCGCCTCGGCGCCCGGCTCGCGGAACCGCGACGGAACGCCCGCCGCGGCAAGCAGCTCCTCGACCGTCCGGACGCGGGCCGCCTCGTCGTCCTCGAGCGAGATCCCGAGCTCGTTCTCGAGGAAGAGCTGCAGCTCGATCGCCTTGAGGCTGTCCAGGCCCAGGTCGTCGTAGAGGTCGCGGTCGAGGCCGATCTCCTCGGCCGGGAGGCCGGACAGGCGGGCCAGCTCGCGGCCGATGGCCTCGGCGAGCTGCTCGCGGGTCCGGTGGGTGGGCGGGGCTTCGGGCGTCCGGACGCCCTTCCGGACCCGCTCCCGCACGGCCGCCCGGTCGATCTCGCCGTCCCGGTTCCTGGGCAGCGGCTCGCGCCACACGTGGAGCTGCTGGACCCGGTGATAGCTCGGCAGCTCGCGAGCGAGGGCCTGGATGTCGCGCTGGATACGCTTCCGGACTTCGGCCAGGTCGCCCGCTTCCGCGACCGCGTTCCGCTCCGGGACGACCACCGCGTGAACCTCCTCGGTGAGCCCGCTCGGGACGCCCACGACGCAGATCTCCCTGACGCTCGGGATAGACCGGTAGATCGCCTCCAGGTCGATCGGGTAGACGTTCTTTCCGGCGCCGGTCACGATCACGTCCTTGACCCGCCCGGTGATGTACAGGTAGCCGTCCGCGTCCACCCAACCCAGGTCGCCGGTGTGGAACCAGCCGTCGACGACGACGCGGTCGGTGGCGGCGGGGTTCCGGAAGTACCCCTGCATCAAGCTCGGGCTCTGCACGATGATCTCGCCGACCCCGTCGCCGTCGGTGTGCCAGAGCCTCAGCTCGACGCCCGGCAGCGGCCTCCCGCAGGAGCCGCTCCGGCTCTGGTATAGCGGGTTCACGGTCAGGACGGGGGCGGTCTCGGTGAGGCCGTACCCCTCGTACACCGTCAGCCCCATCGTCCGGTAGTCCTCGTAGAGCTCCCGACCGAGGGCCGAGCCACCGCTCACGAAGAAGCGGATCCGGCCGCCCATCTCCTGGTGCACGCGGCCGAAGATCTGGCGGCCGATGTTGCGGCTGAAGGTCCGCTCCACCGAGCGGCTGATGGTCTTGCTGGTCTCCATCAGGTTGGACCGGATCGGAGACTTCCCCATCCCCAGGACGCGCCGCTCGAGGTCGTCCCGCAAGAGGGCGTAGAGGGTTGGGACCCCGAGCATGATCGTGACCCCCGTCTCGCGCATCGTCTCGAGGATCACCCGGGGCTTCAGCGACCGCGCGTAGGTCACCGTGCCGCCGTGATGGATCGGGGCCAGGAACCCGCACGTGAACTCGAGCGCGTGGTAGAGCGGCAGAACCGACAGGAAGTGGTCGTCCTCGCTCACCGAGAGGACGCGGCTGATGCCGAACAGGTTGCTGAGGAAGTTCCGGTGCGTGTGGACGGCCCCCCTCGGGTCCACCGCGGTGCCCGTCGTGAAGATGATCGAAGCCGGATCGTCCGACTCGACCGTCGGGCGCTCGACCGGTCTCGTGTCGAGCGCCGGGCGCGTGGAACGGGGGTACTCGCCACGGTCGAAGGGGCGGGCTCCGCTCTCCACGTCCAGGAGCGGGATCGGGTGCCGGGCCCGCTCGTTGGCGGCGAGTTCCTCGGCGGAGAGCTCGGCGAAGCAGGCCGGCGAGGCCAGGATCGCCCGGGCCTCCGTGAAACGCGCCACCGCCCATACCTCGCGGTGCCAGGTCTGGGCATCCAGCGGGACGACCACCAGGCCGATCGAGGCCGCGCCGAAGTAGGTCGCCCCCCAGGCGGGCTGGTTCTCCGACCATACGACCACCCGGTCGCCCTTGCGGAGCCCGAGCCGGAGCAGACGCTCGCCGATCTCGAGCGCGGCGTCGCGGAGCTCGGCGAACGTCCAGCGCTGCCAGGTTTCCCCGCGCTTGTGCTGGAGGGCCACCCGGTCCGGGAAGCGCCGGGCGGAGTGCTCGAGGAGGTCGAAGATCGTCGATACCCCCGCCTGGCGGGCCGCGTCCTGGTCGTCCACCTCGAGGGTCCCGGCCCGCTCGACCTTCAGGATGTGCTTCTTGACCCCCGAGATGTGGACCTGCATGTAGTGGCGCCAGTTGACCCGCGAGACGTCGAAGTTGAAGCGCCGCCGGTCCTCCGGGGTCAGGGACTCGTAGAGCCGCATCGTCTCGTCCACGAGGAAGCGGCAGTCCAGGTTCAGGTACGGCTCGTAGAGCTCGCCGTAGTCGTGGAGCTTGTCGAGCGCGGCGCGGGCCGCGGCGATCCGGCGGCGGTGGCGGCCCGCCCATCCGGCGGCGACCCCGCGGTCCATGAGCCATTCCAGACCCCGCTCGGCCCACGCCAGCGGAGCGGCCTTCAGGCGGTGCTGAAGCCGGAAGACGACCGGCGGGGGGAACCGGAGCGGCTTGACGTGGATCGGCCGCCCGTCCCGGTCGAACATCGGGTTGGCCTGGAAGTACCGGACGATGAGGTCGTGGAGGTGCCGCATCCGGGCCGGGTTCCGCGCGCCCGTGGCGACCTGGTAGATGGACAGCCCCCCGTCCCGGGCCAGCCTGGGCAGGGCGGCCAGCATGGCGTTGACCACCATGTCCACCGGAACGAGATCGAGCGTCACCTCGGGATCGAGGGGGAGCGAGCGAAGCCGGCCCTTGCCGATCGCCGCGATCAGCGGATCGGCCATCCTGAGCCCGTCCAGCCAGCCCGGGCTCGGCTCCGACATGCTGCTCTCGATGATCGCCGGCCGGACGATCGCGGTCGGCGTGTCGCCGCGCCGGGCGAGCACCATCTGCTCGCCGAGCGCCTTGGTGTAGGTGTAGGTGTCGTTCCAGCCCCGCTCGCGGGACCACTTCATCCCCTCCTCGACGAGCCGGTTCTTTATCCAGCGGGCGCGGAGGCTCCGGATCATGTCGCGACGCGGCTCGGAGCGGTCGCCCCCCCGGCCCTGCCGGCGCTGGACGAGCGAGTGGACGAGCTCGCGTCGCACCTCCGGACTCTCGCCCTCGGCGCGGACACGCTCGATGAGCGCCTCGATCCGCTCGATGTCGAGGGCGGGATCGGTGAACTGCCGGGGAGGGAAGGGGTCGCCGGCGGCGGGACCGGCGGAGTGGTGGATCGTTTCGGGGACCGTTTCGTTGGTGGCCCCGCAGACGTAGGCGGTCGAGACGTGCATGAGGACGGCCCGCTCGCACTTCGCCGCGAAGTCGGCGACCCGGGCCGCGCCCAGCGTGTTGAGGGCGAGCGCCTCGTCGATCGGGGCGTCGAACGAGACGACGGCGGCGCCGTTGATGACGACGTCGAGTGTCCGCTGGAGCTCGGCCTTCAGCGCGGGCTCGATCCCGAGGTCGTCCTCGGCGATGTCGCCGCCGACCGCCACCACCTTGGCCTCGAGGAACGCGTCCAGCTCCTCGCCGTGCCGGTAGCGGAGCCGGTCGAAGACGCTCGATCCGAAGAGCTCCTTCCGCAGCCGGTCGCCGGGCGATTCGACGTCCCCGCCGAAGCGCCGCTTCGGACGGATCAGGACCCAGATCCTTTCCACCTCGGGGGCCGCCCACAGGATCTTCTCGACGAGCGGCTGCCCGAGGAACCCCGTCGAGCCGGTGACGAGGAGCCGCTTCCCGGCCAGGAAGTCGGCGATCCGTTCCACGCCCTCAGCCACCGTCGGCAGGGACCACGACCCTGAGGGCGCCCGGATCGACCCGCGCCTGGACGGGTGACACGCCCAGGATGTCCCCGTCGAACATCTTGGGGAGCGGCGACTCGGTGTCGATGCGTACGCTCC
>DATEDS010000186.1:0-14176 GCA_035281565.1 Gemmatimonadota bacterium | reverse complement strand
CGCCTTGAGCCGCGTCCACGCGTCGAGCGCGGGCTCGCTGCGGGCCTCGAAGTCCTGGTCCACCCACAGCCAGAAACCATGGTCCACGGCGTCGTAGACGTGGACGTCGTTCTCCACACCCGCTTCCCGCAGCGCAGTCACGAATTGTTCGACCTGGTCGGGTGGAATTCCATCGTCCTCGGCCGCGAAGGTCCCGTAGATCTCGTGATCGAGGGCGGCAAGGGAGTCGGGATCGGTGACCAGCGAGCCGTAGAACATGGCCGTCGCGTCGTGCTGCTCCCCGCCCAGCGCGTAGGAGAGCGCGACGCCGCCGCCAAAGCACCAGCCCATCGTCCCGACCCTGCCGGTGACATCGTCGCGTGCCCGCAGGAACTCGACCGCCGCGTTCAGGTTCGCGATCAGCGCGCCGGGGTTGGCGCGCGCTTCCTGGACCAGCGCCATGTTCTCTTCCCGGTTCGCCCCCGTCCGGCCCTCGAACAAGTCGGCGGCCAGGGCGACGTACCCCTCGTCCGCGAAGGCGTCGGCCACCTGGCGCACGCGCTCGTTCAGGCCGTCCCACTCGTGGATGAGGATGACCGCAGGGAAGGGGCCATCGCCTTCGGGGACGACGAGGTAGCCGGCCGTCGCCGAGTCGCCGGGCACGTAATGGACGTCCTCGCCGCGCGGAGGCGGCGCCTGGCCCAGGATCGCGGCGGGGACCGAGTCGGGGCTCGAAGCCCGGGTCGCGGCGGAAGCGGCCGGCTCGTCCGAGGCGGCCGACTCCGCGCCGGTGTCGGCACAGCCGGAGCCGACCACCAGCAGGAAGGCGAGCGTGGCGACCGCGGATCGGTGGGCGAGCGAGCGACGGTTCATGGATTCCTCCGGGGAAAGCGGATCACGAAACAATGACGTTTCGATCGAGTCTAGCGGCGGGTATCGCCCTCGTCATCCGGGCGGCCGTGGCGGCGCTCAGACCAGCAGCTCTCCCCTCAGCACGACGACCGCCCGGCCCTCGAGGTCGACGCGGTCGCCCCGGTCCCGCACGTGAACGATCCCGCCGCGTGGGCCGATCTGGCGCCCGACCAGCGGGTTCCTTCCGAGGCGGTGCACCCAGAACGGGGCCAGCGCGCAGTGGGCCGATCCCGTCACCGGGTCCTCGTCGATCCCGACCCGCGGCGCGAAGAACCGCGAGACGAAGTCGAACCGTTCGTCGTCGGACGGGCCGGTGACGATCACACCGCGGGCCGGAATCGTCGCCAGCCGCCGGAAGTCGGGCTCGAGGCCGCGGATCGTGCCCTCCTCGCCGAGCTCGACGAGCCAGTCCCCGGTCGCCGTACGGCCGGTCCAGAGCGGCACGACCCCGAGCGCCTGGGAGAAGCCCGTCGGCGGTTCGGCTTCCCGCGCCGGCGTCGCCGGGAAGTCGAGCGCGATCCTCCCACCCGCCGGCCGCGCGGTCAGGATGCCGCTCCGGGTCTGGAACCGGATGGGCTCCTCCCCGGGTGCCACGCCGGTCTCCCACAGGACATGCGCGCTCGCCAGGGTGGCGTGGCCGCACAGATCGACCTCGGTCAGGGGGGTGAACCACCGCAGCTCGAACCCTTCGGGACGGGGCACGACGAATGCCGTCTCGGAGAGGTTCATCTCACGGGCCACCGCCTGCATCCACCCCTTCTCCGCGGGATCCACGAGCAGGCATACGGCGGCCGGATTGCCGTCGAAGGGGTCGCCGGTGAACGCGTCCACGGTTAGGATGGGAACGTGCCCGCGCTGCATGGCCCCGATGCTACAGCGGCGGCCCCCCGCCGCCATCCCCTTCGCCCGGTCGCGGGATTCCTGGTCGCTCTCCTCGCGGCGAGCGGTTGCGCGGACCCGGTGGGCGACCCGAGTGACCGCTTCGAGATCAGCCCTGCCCCGGTCCTCGGGCGCTGGGTCGAGCGCGACCCCACGGCCGACCCGCCGCGGGAGGCGTTCATCGAGGCCGGCGAGGGGGTGTTGGCCGGCCGCTTCCAGTTCGAGCGCACGAGGCTCCCGTTCGAGGTGACGTTCTCCGAGGCGACCTGGGACGGCAGCGAGATCCGGTTCGTGACCGGAGACGTGTTCGGCTCCGGATCGGGAGCCATTTCGTGGGCCGCCCGGCTCGTCCCGGCGACGGGCGGCAACCCGACGATCCTGCGGCTCTTCCCGACCGTCGGCGGCGGCGTCCCCTTCTCGGTCGAGTACGTCCGGCCGTGAGCGCGGAGCCCCGCACCGGACCGTCGATCACCCCTCCGGTCGAGGACTATCTCAAGGCGATCTACGCGCTGTCCCGGGAGGATCTCGGCGAGGACCGCGTCTCGACCTCGGCCATCGCCGAGCGAATGCAGGTCTCGGCGGCATCGGCCACCAGCATGATGCAGCGGCTCGCCGAGATGAAGCTGGTCCATTATGTCCCGTATCAGGGCGTCTCGCTGACCGAGGCCGGCGAGAAGATCGCCCTCGAGGTGATCCGGCATCACCGCCTTCTCGAGCTGTACCTCGCCGAGGCGCTCGGCTATCCGTGGGACGCCGTCCACGACGAGGCCGAACGACTCGAGCACGTGATCAGCGAGGAGTTCGAGGACCGGATCGACGCCATGCTCGGTCACCCGACCACCGACCCGCACGGACACCCGATCCCGCCCAAGACGGGCCGCATGCCGGACGAGGAGCAGCGTCGGCTGAGCGAGGTCGAGCCAGGCGAAGTGGTGGTCGTCCGCCGCGTTCACGACCGGGACGTCGGCGCGCTCCGCGCGCTCTCGCTGCTGAAGCTCTTTCCGGGTGTCGAGCTGCGGGTGCTCGACCGCCCGCCGGGCGGACCGATCACCGTGGAGCGCGACGGGAAGCGTGTGTCTGTCGAGCGCGAGCTGGCGAGGACGGTCTTCGTCGACTGACCGCGGGCGGTCGCACGGTTGACCGGCGGGCCGGTCATCCGTTATCGTATAGGAACGATTCTCATCCAGGAGTTCTTGTGACCGTCGAGTTTCCACTCCACTTCATGCACGAAGGCGAGCGCGGCCGCGTGGCCGGGATCCGCTGGCGCGAGGACGACGTGGCGCGTCGGCTGGTCGAGATGGGATTCGAGAAGGGGGTCGCGTTCGAGGTCGTCCACTACGACCCGCAGCGCGGGATCACCGTCCGCCTTCCTGATCGCGAGGTCTCGATCGTGCCCTGGCTGGCCCCCGTCATCTACGCGACCGAGGAGCCGGCGGGCTAGGCCGGCGCCAACTCCTCACCAGGTCCGCTCCTCCACTCCCGCGCGCCGGTTCACCAGCCGGGCGCAGACGAACAGCCAGTCGCTGAGACGGTTCACGTACGGAATCACGGTGTCCGGAAGGTCGTCCGCGGCGAGCGCGACGATCGCCCGCTCGGCGCGCCGGCAGACGGTGCGGGCCGCGTGCAGGAACGCGCCGGCGTCGGAGCCCCCCGGAAGGATGAAGGCGGTGAGCGCCGGGAGCTCCTCCTCCCAGCCGTCGATCTCCGCCTCGAGCGCCGAGATCCGCGCCGCCGGCAGCTCCCACTTCTTCTTTCTCCGGTCGGGATCGGGCGTCGCGAGCAGAGCGCCCACGGCGAAGAGGTCGCGCTGGATCCGCTCGAGCGAGTCCCGGATGGCGGCGTCGTCGACCCGGGCCGCCGCCACCCCGAGGGCCGCGTTCAGCTCGTCCACGTCCCCGTAGGCGGCGACCCGGGGGGAGGCCTTGGAGACGCGGCCGCTGCCGAAGAGCGCGGTCCCGCCCGCATCCCCCGTCTTCGTGTAGATCTTCACGACCCGTCGCCGTTCACGCGTGGACGGGCACCATCGGCAGGTCGGTGACCTCGGCATCCACGGCGCCGGCCCTGAGCCGGGTGCCGGCCTCCACGTGATCGCGATGGACGTACGCCAGCGCCACCGGACCGAGGGCCGGGCTGACCGCGCTGCGCGTCACCCGCGCCGCCCCGGGCTTGCCGTCCGCGTCCAGCGTCGCGCCCGGGGGCGGTGCGGCATCGCCCTCGAACCGCAGCCCGCGGAGGAGGCGTGCGGGGCGGCCGCGGGCCCACAGGCGCGCGATCACCTCCTGGCCCGGATAGCACCCCTTGGTGTGGCTGATCGCGTTCTCGGTCGGGGCCTCGAGCGGGATCGTCTCGGGTCCGAGCTCGGCTCCGGCGATCGCGATCCCGGACTCGATCTGGGCCGTGTCCCACGCCTCGGGGGCCCCGACCGCCGCGCCCGCCGCGACCAGGCCGGCGGAAACTCCGGCCGCGGCCTCGTCCGGGACCCAGATGTGGAACCCGGTCTCGCCCGTGTCGCTCCACCGGATGATCCGTCCGTGTGTCCTCCCCAGGGCGCTTTCCGCGTGCGCACCCTCGACCGGGGCCGGCGGGTCGATCCCCGCACGCTCCAATACCGCGGCGCTCTCCGGCCCCTGCAGCGAGAGCACCCGCCATCCCCCGGAGAGGTCCGTGAACTCCACCTCCTGACCGAGGTAGTACTTGCGGAGAGTCTCGAGAGCCGGGCCGGCCGTTCCCCCGAAACACTCGACGAGGAACGACGCTCCGGTCTCGCAGGCGAGGAAGTCGGCCAGGACGCGACCCTTCTGGGGAACCAGCAGGAACGCGCGCGCGCCCCTTCCCGGCTCCAGATCGTCGACCTTGTTCGTGCACAGGCTGTTCAGGTAGCCGCCGCGCTCCGGGCCGCCGATCTCGATCAGGCCCGAGGCGGGGAGGTCGAGCACGGCCGCGGTCTCGCGGACGGCGCGATAGGCCGCGTGCCAGGTCGGAGAATGATGTGCCACGCGTGGAATCTACGGCAGGTGGGGAGCGCTCTCCACTCGTCCGGTTCTCATGGCCCGCCCGCGGCCAGGGTCAGCGTCACCGCGTCCGAGCCGGGAGGCACGGGACCGCTCCGCGCGGAAAGGTCTCCGGGATCGCGTGACAGGGGGTCGCCGTCCGAGTCCAGGCGCGCCTCGACGACCACGCGGTCGGGAAACGGGGCCGGTCCCATCATCGCGTCCGCGGGCCCGATCGAGTATTCCAACGGGAACGTGGACGGCGAGAGGCGCTGGACGGCGAGCGGAGGACCGGAGCTACGGTCCGCCGGCCTCACGAACACGAACACGACCGCCCCCGCGGGTGGCGTCCCCATCCCCCGCGCTTCGATCATGCCGCGGATCCCGCGGCTCACGTCGGGGGTCGCGCTCTCCGCCGGTCCCTGCGGCACGATCTCGGCCGATCCGCCCGACCCCGTGACCAGCGCGGACGGGGTGGCGGACGCCGGCAGGAGCGGCCGCTCCCGCTCCCGGACGGCATACTCCTCCTCCGGCTCCACCCGCTGACTGCACGCGATGCACCCGAGCGCGAGGAAGACGGCTCCCATGGTCACGATCTTTGGCCCCTCCATGTCCACAAAAGTAGGATGACGCACGTGAACATGCTCATCGTCCCGCGTCGCTAGCGGAAGGCCCGACTTGCTCTCCCGACGCGCCCTCCACGGACTGGCGGACATCGCCACGGGAAGCCGCGTGCTCACGGCCCGCGAGGATCTCCTGACCTACGCCGGCGACGCGACCCCTCTTCAGCGGCAGCTTCCCGCGGCGGTCGTCTTCCCGCGCGGCGCCGAGGAGGTCGCGCGGATCGTACGGCTGGCCAACGAAGAAGGGTTTGCCCTGGTACCGCGCGGCGCCGGATCCGGCCTCTCGGGCGGCGCCGTCCCCATCCCCGACAGCGTGGTCCTTCTCTTCCCGACCTGGAACCGGATCCTCGAGATCGACGAGGCGAACCTCACCGCGTGGGTCGAGCCGGGGGTGGTGACCGGTCTCCTCCACGCCTCGGTCGAGGCGGTGGGCCTCTTCTATCCACCCGATCCCGGCTCGATGAAGGTATGCACGATCGGCGGCAACGTCGCCGAGAACGCGGGCGGACTGCGCGGGCTCAAGTACGGCAGCACCAAGAACTACGTGCAGGGGCTCGACGTCGTGCTCCCGACGGGCGAAGCGGTCCGGCTGGGCGGCAAGGCGATCAAGGACGTGGCCGGGTACAACCTGGTCGACCTGATGGTCGGCAGCGAGGGCACGCTCGGCATCTTCACGCGGGTCCTGCTGCGTCTCGTGCCGAAGCCCGAGACGGTCCGCACCATGCTCGCGCTCTACGACTCGGTCGAGGCGGCGGGCGAGTCGGTGGCCGCGATCATCGCCGCGAAGATCGTGCCGGCCATGCTCGAGCTGCTGGACCGGGCGACGATCCGGGCGGTCGAGGCGTTCGCCGGCCTGGGTCTCCCGACCGACCTCAGCGCGCTCCTGCTGATCGAGGTCGACGGCCGGCGGCACGAGGTCGAGCAGGACGCCTTCGAGATCGTCCGCCTGTGTCGCCTCCATGGCGCCCGGGACGTCCGGCTGGCAGCGAGCCCGGAGGAAGCCGACGAACTGCGGGCCGCCCGGCGGATCGCCTTCAGCGCCCTCGCCCGCGGCGGCCCCACGGTGATCCTCGAGGACGCGACCGTGCCGCGGAGCGCCGTCCCGGACATGCTGCGCCGGATTCACGCCGCCGCCGATCGCCACGATGTCACGATCGCGACCTTCGGCCACGCCGGCGACGGGAACCTCCATCCGACCTGCCTGACGGACGAGCGAGATCCGGCCGCGATTGCCCGCGCCGAGGCGGCCTTCGAGGAGATCTTCGCGGCGGCCATCGCGCTGGGCGGGACCATCACCGGCGAGCACGGCGTCGGCCTCGCCAAGCGGCGCTTCCTGCCGGCCCAGGTGGGTGACCCGGCCATCGGCCTCATGCGCCGGATCAAGGCGGTCCTGGATCCCAACCAGGTCCTGAATCCGGGGAAGATCTTCGAGCCGGGCCCGCGCTGCGAGCATCCGCCGATCGGCCACCGGGTCCACGAGCGCGTCGCGCGCCCGGGTTGAACACCGAACGCGACCTCCTGGCCCAGTGCATCCAGTGCGGGCTCTGCCTTCCCGCCTGCCCGACGTACGCGCTGACGCCCCGGGAGCGGGCGAATCCGCGCGGCAGGGTCGGGCTCATGCGCGCCGTCGATCGTGGAGAGCTCGCGGTCGACGATCCCGCCTTCGCGGCGGCCATGTACTACTGCCTGGGCTGCCGCGCGTGCGAGACCGCCTGCCCGGCCGGCGTCGAGTTCGGGCGTCTCCTCGAGGGCGCGCGGGCGGCCGTGGAGGAGGCGGCGGCCGAGGGGAGGCCGGAGGGCTTCCCGCGTGACTGGCTCCTCGACCACCTGCTGCCGTATCCGCGCCGGCTCCTGTGGGGGGCCCGGCTCCTCCGACTGTACCAGCGGACGGCCGCCAGGAGCCGGCGGTGGCGGGGGTGGTTCGACGACCGGTTCCCGGAGGCGGCCGCCCTGGCGCCGCTCCTGCCCGACGTGCCCGCCCCCAGACGCACGAAGCTCCCGTCGGCGTTGGAGCCCGACCAGGTCGCCACCGATCTCCCAGCCCGCAGGACCCGCGGGACCGTGGCCCTCCATCCAGGCTGCATCCAGAGCGCGCTCCTCCCCCAGATCAACCTCGACACGATGCTCGTCCTGGCCTACAACGGATGGCGGGTCGTCGTACCCCGGCCGTTCCCCTGCTGCGGTGCGCTTCACGCGCACCAGGGTCGACCCCGGGACGCCGGGGCGCTCGCCCGCGCCAACATCGCCGTCTGGGAGGCCGCGGGCGCCGGGCGGCTCGTCTCCAACGCGGCCGGCTGCGGCGCGCATCTCAGGGAGGTCCGGCACCTTCTCGCGGACGATCCGGAGTGGGCGGACCGGGCGGCCGCCTTCTCGGAGGCGGTCGTCGACGTGAGCGATTTCCTGGTCCGCGAAGGCGTTCGACGGCCGCGGCGCCCGTTCAGCCTGCGGGCGACCTACCACGATCCGTGCCACCTGGTCCACGGCCAGCGGGTCGCCGAGGCGCCGCGGCTCCTGTTGAGCGCGATCCCCGGGCTGGAGATGATCCCGCTCGTCGAATCGACCTGGTGCTGCGGCTCGGCGGGGATCTACAACCTGACCCACCCCGAGGCCGCCGACGAGCTCCTGCGCCGGAAGGTGAGCCTCATCCGCGCCACCGGGGCCGAGCTCGTCGTCACCGGCAACCCGGGGTGCATCCTCCAGATCGCGAGCGGGCTGAATGCTGTGGGCTCGCCGGTCAGGGTGATCCATCCGGCGTCGCTGCTGAGAGTGGCGTACGAGCTGAGCCCGCGACTGCGGCGTTGAGACGCCGCTCACACGAAGCGGCCTATCCCGCTCCCCCCGGCTCGGCTTCGCCCGGCTCCTCCGCCGCCCCGAGCACCTCGCGCGCCCGGCCGGCATCCTCCGGCGCGACCAGCAGCCGCGCCGGAGCGATGCCCGCGTAGGCGCCGCCCATGTCGTCGGCGATCACGGCGCTCGGGATCCCCGCGTCCTCCAGGAGCCCGCGGGCCATCTCCGCCTGGTGGCGCCAGCGGTACCGGCCGATCTCGACCGGGGCGCTCAGTACTCCCGCTCGGGCTCCGCGGGCGGAGTCTGCTCAGCCGGGGCGGCCTCGCCCTCCGCCGGGGGGGCCGTCCGGACGGCGTGGATCTCCATCGTCTTGAACTCCTGGCCGTCCGGGCCCGGGACGTACATCTCGAAGTGGACGGTGTTGTCGTCCAGGATCTTCTGGACCCCGCGCATCGTCTTGTCCTTCTCACCGGTCATGATGTCGTCGAAGGTGCCGGTCGTGACCAGCGCGTCCTGCTCGGGGTCGTACTTCCCGGTGCTCACCATGATCCCCGTCGACATGTTGTCGATCCAGGTGCCGACGTATTCCTGGTTGAAGTTGTCGTAGCCGGTCGTGCCCTGGCCCTTGAAAGGCTGACCCATGGCCGTGCCTTCCCAGTTCTCGACCAGGTAGCGGCCGTCCATCGTCATCGAGGCGGAAAGGGTGCCGGTCGACTCTTCGGGCTCGGCGTCGGGGGACATCCACCACTTCATCGTGTAGTCCCAGTCGCCGACGAGCCTCGCCAGGCGCTCGTGACCCTCGCCCGGAGTGGCGTACTCGGCCCACTTCTGCATCATCTCCTCGTCGTGACCGGCGGCGGCCTCGTCCTCCTGTCCGACGGCCGGGACGGCCACGAGCAAGGCCACGGCCAGCGCCAGAACGGAGTGGATCCATTTCCCGCGGATCATACGTGCTCTCCTTGCGGACGGGTTCTTCGAAATGAGGTTGTACGGACAATGAGAGAGTAACCCGGTCACGCCTCCCCGTCCAGATAATCCACGGCGTCCTCCCGCCGGAATAGGAGGTCGATCTGACGGGCCGTCGCGTCCCCGCCCGGAGGCGCCCCGACCAGGACGTAGATCTTGCCGCTATCGGGGTATTCGGAGATCTCCGGCTCCTCCATCGTCGACAGGGCGAGCACCTCGAGCGGCCCATCGCCGGTGTTCCGGATCGCATGGGCTCCGCCCGCCCCCGGCGGGCAGAGGACGAAGTCGCCGGGCCGGAGTCCTCTGGGGCCGTCGGGCGTACGCAGCTCGCCATGCCCACGACGGACGAAGAAGAGCTCCTCGTTCACGTGCTGGAAGTGATAGGGCCATGTTCGGTCGCCCGGGGCGACCCGGTACTGGGAGACGCCGAGGAGCCGGGCGCCGGCCACCCTGCCGACCCGCTTGCGGACGGCGCGGAAGGGCCCCAGCTCGTACGGCTCCTCCACGACCAGATCGATCGTGACGATGCGCGGGTCGCGGTCCTCCGGAGTCTCGGGCGCCGGACCCGGCGGCTCGTCGACCGGCTCGAACTCGAAATACGCATCATCGTCGAGCGCCAGGAGGCGGTCGTCGCGGATCCTCAGGGTGACGGTCTCGTTCTCCCCCGCCACGTGTCCCACGCGGACCGCGCGTTTCCCCGAGTCCAGGTAATCGATGACGTCACGGTCGATCATCGTCGATACGAGAAGCAGGTTCGCCGGCCGGTCGGAGCGGTTCAGGAACGTGTGGGCGCTGTCGGGGCCCGGCGGCATCGCCACGAGGTCCCCCGCCTCGAGACGATGCTCCCGGCCGTCGAGCCGAACCCAGATTTCGCCGCCCAGGACGAACGCCAGCTCCTCGTTGACCAGGTGGGCATGGTACGGAACGGTGACCCTCCCCGGAGGGACGATCCAGTGGCCGGCCCCGAGCTTCCGGCCCCCGATCCGGCGCGACACGTCCGCCCAGTCGGCACCGAAGCGGACGCCGCGCTCGAACTTTTCGTACTCCAGGTCCCCGAGATTGACGAGCCCGACGTCCATCGAATAGCTTCCTCCTTCCCATGCCGGATCGTGAGGAAATCGATCGGGCGATCGGCGCGATCTTCGCCGCCACCGAGCTCCAGGAGGCGGGTCTGCTGCAGCGCCGGGCCCTCAAGCTCCTCGACTTCGGCGTCTGGGAGGGCACGGTGACGCCCTTCTACCAGGCGCGCGCCGAGCAGAGGATCAACAGCCACCTGCGCCTGCTCTGGGACGTCGCCAGCCGGGACCGGGTCGAACACCCTCTCGAATAGCTCCGTCCCCGATCGGCAGCGCCAGGCACGTCACGGAGCCTGACGGGTATCGATCGGGACGGGCCCTCCATACCGGAAGGCCGGCGAGCATGATATGGGCCCCCCGGCCCAGAGGGCAATCCGCGGAGGCGCATGCAGGAACGGATCCTCGAGTTCCTCCTCCCCTATCTATCCAGCTACGGTTATCCGACGCTCTTCCTGGTGACGTTCCTCGAGACGAGCGCTTTTCTGGGCCTGATCGCGCCGGGAGAGACGATCATCGTGGTGTGCGGCTTCTTCGCGTTCCGCGGCGTGCTCGACCCGTGGGCGGTCGGCGCGCTGGCCACCGCCGGTGCGATCGCGGGGGATCAGGTGGGCTACCTGCTGGGCCGGACGTTCGGCTACGGCGTCGTGGACCGGTTCGGGAAGTACTTCTTCTTCGACGAGAAACGGCTCCGAATGACCCAGCGCTTCTACCAGCGTCACGGCGGGAAGACGGTCTTCCTGGGGCGGTTCATGTCGATCCTCCGCTCGTTCGGGCCGGTTGTCGCCGGCATCAGCCACATGCCCTACGGGGGCTTTCTGCCGTGGAGCGTCCTCTCGTGCGTCCTGTGGGGCGCCGCGTTCACGCTGATCGGCTACTTTTTCGGCGCTTCCTGGGACATCGTGGAACGATACATGGGGTGGGGTGGCGCGGTCGCCTTCGCGCTCGGTGTCCTCCTGGTCGTCTGGCTCCTGCACCGGAAGCGCGAGCATGAACTGGAGGAGGAGCTGGCTGCGCCCGAGAAGGGCTGAACCGCTTCCGCGTTCACCCGACGAAAGGAACCCGATGACCCGAAGGACCGCCTTCCTCCTGATCGCGGCGCTTGGCCTAGCCCTGCCGGCCGTGGGCTGCGGCGGCGCCGGTTCCCCCCGCTCCGAGACCGACCGCAACGTCCTGCACCTCTACATGGAGTCCGATCCGGCGAGCCTCGACCCGATCCAGGCCGTCGACGTCTACCGCGGGCGGATGGTCGTCTACCTGTTCGACGGCCTGGTCCAGTACCTCGACGACGGGATCGCGCCCAACCTCGCCGAGCGGTGGGACGTCTCCGGGGACGGCCGCGTGTACACGTTCCACCTGCGCGACGATGCCGTGTTTCACAATGGCCGGAAGCTGGTCGCCGAGGACGTCCGGTACTCGTTCGAGCGCGCGCTCAGGCCGGAGAGCCAGAGCCCGCTGACCTGGGTCTTCGACTTCATCGACGGCGCGGGCGAGTTGGCCGCGGGCGATGCCGACGAGCTCCGGGGCGTGCAGGTCATCGATGCGCACACCGTCCGGATCACCCTCTCGCAGCCGTACGCGCCGT
The DNA here is from genome assembly GCA_035281565.1 of Gemmatimonadota bacterium. GTDB lineage: Bacteria > Gemmatimonadota > Gemmatimonadetes > JACCXV01 > JAHWKZ01 > DASRVA01. The sequence goes on along the minus strand of DATEDS010000186.1, from coordinate 2,382 downwards.
TCCTGTCGCTCCTTGCCATGCCGGCTGCGCACATCGTGCCCAGGGAAGAGATCGAGAGGAAGGGCGCCGGGTTCTCGGAGGCGCCGGTCGGGACGGGCCCGTGGGTGTTCGAGACCTGGGCCCACGACGACGTCCTCCGGCTGACCGCCAACCCGCGCTACCACGGCGGCCGGCCCGAGACGGACGGCATGGAAATCCGGATCATCCCCGAGACCACGACCGTGATCGCCGAGCTCGAGAGCGGGAACATCGACTGGGCCGATCTGAACGAGTTCCCGAAGCCCGAGTACGAGCGTTTCGTCCGGAGCCCGGACTGGGAACCTTTCGTCCACACGCGCCCGGCCCTCGTGACCTACTACCTCGCCCTCAACAACGACCGGGAGAAGTTCGCCGACAGCCGGGTACGCCAGGCCCTCAACTACGCGGTCGACGTGGCCACGATCGCCGAGGCGATCTATCCGGGCGAGATGATCGTCTCGCACGGGCCGATCCCGCCCGGCCTACCCGGCTACCGCGAGGACGGCGAGCCCTACGGCCACGACCCCGCGCGAGCCCGCGACCTGCTGGCCGAGGCCGGGGCCGAAGGGCTCGCGTTCGACGTGTACTTCCGGTCGCTGGCCTTGAACCAGCGGTTCCTCGAGGCCGTCCAGGCCAACCTGGCCGAGGTCGGGGTCACGATGAACCTCCAGCAGCGCGACTGGACGGCCGTCCGTCAGGCCATGGACCGGGGTGAGCTGGACGCCTACCTCGCCAACTGGTACGCCGATTACCCGGACGCCGAGAACTTCCTCTACCCCCTCTTCTACAGCGGGATGGCGGGCGCCGGCGGGAACGCCGCGTTCTACTCGAACGCGGAGGTCGATTCGCTGATCCTGCAGGCACGGCGAACGCTGGACGACGGGGAACGGATCGCCATGTACGCCCGCGCCGACAGCCTGATCCAGGCCGACGCGCCGTGGATCTTCACCGTCCATCCGGTGGACGCCGACATCGTCCAGCCGTGGATCGAAGGGTACGAGATCCCGCGCGTCTTCTATGCGAACAAGTGGCTGGAGGTGGGGCTGAGGGGCGGGGAGGAGCTGGCGGCCGAGGACTACTGATCGTCGGTCAGCGCAGCTCCGTCAACGGTATCGACAGCTCGATGGCCAGCGCCGCGAGCGTGTACCAAACCCCGAACAGAAGACTCATCACCCCGAATGACGGGACGAGAACCGCGGCTCGCCGGGACACACCCTCCCGGGCCAACCCGTAGCCGAACCCCGCCGAAAGAACGGCCATCGAGATCGCCGTTCCGAGCGCGAACACGGTCAGGACGAGCGTCGCCTCGACGCGGCCCGGCACCGCCGCGGCCATGAGCACGCCCGTGCCCGCCGAGCCGCCGACCCCGTGGAGGAGTCCGATCCCGTACGACGCGACCGGTGACCGGCCGAGCCCTTCCGCGTGGGGATGGGCGTGGCCTCCGTGCCCGGCGCTCCCGTAGAGGCCCGCGGCGTGGCGCTCGTCGTGGGCGTGGGGATGGACGTGCCAGATCCCGTCGTGGTCGTGCGCATGGGCGTGGAAGACGCCGCGCCGCCAGCGGAGAAGGAGCCGCACGGCCAGGAAGGCGATCAGGATCCCGACCGCCGCCTCGGCGCCGCGACGGATCCCGTCCGGGAGCGCCCCCTGGAAGAGGACCAGCGGGATCCCGAACAGAAAGAGCGTCGTCCCGTGGCCGAGGCCCCAGAAGAGCCCGAGAACGCCGGCCCGGCCGGCGGCACGCTCGTCCGAGAGGACGAGCGTCGAGACCGCGGTCAGGTGGTCCGGATCCGTGGCGTGGCGGAGCCCCAGGAGAAGCGCGACCGCGACCGCCGGGCCGACGCCGTCCCCGACCACGCTCTCCAGCAGCGGCTCCACGGTCAGCCTCCCTCCCGATCGAGGCCGGCCCACTCGACCAGCTCGCGCAGCACGTGGCAGGCGCTCGTCTGGACCTCCTGGACGCGCAGGACGTTCCCGGAGCGCGTGACGACGACATGGTCGGCGAGCCCGTCGCCTGCGTCCCGTTCCCCGTCGTCCCTCACCATGGCGATCGTGTGGAGACCACGGCGGCGCGCCTCTTCGAGCGCGAAGGACACGCTGCGCGCTTCGCTCGTCGACAGGGCGACCAGAGCGTCACCCTTCCGCCCGTAGGCGATCACCTGGCGGGCGAAGATCGCATCCGGCCCGATGTCGCCGGCGATGGCGGTCAGGATTCCCGCGTCCTCGGTGAGGTCGAGCGCGCGCCGCGCCGGCCATCCCTGGGGCGCGGCGCGAACGTCTGCGACAAGGTCCATGGCATCGGCCGCCGAGCCTCCGCTCCCCATGACGAGGAGCTGCCCGCCCCTGTCGAAGGTTTCCCTGAGGACT
>DATEDS010000185.1:0-7653 GCA_035281565.1 Gemmatimonadota bacterium | reverse complement strand
TCGACCGTGCGATGGTGGTCGAGGCGATCCGGCTGGAGAGCAAGACGGGCGGCACCGGCGGGACCTTCACGCGCGAGGACCCGTGAGGTCGTCCGGACCGCTGGTCCTGGCCGCGTTCCTGGCCGCTTGCGGCCCTGACCGGACCCCCGAGGCGGAGGACGCCCGCCGGTCCGACCTCGACCCGGGGACCGCCGATACCCAGTACGTCATGGACTCCGCCGGTGCCCGATTCATGATCGTGATCAACCGGCCGCCGGGCGCGGTTCGCGAGCTCAAGCCCCGCAAGGGGGCGGGAGATCCCGACGCCCCGGAGGCGTACCGCGTCCTGGCTCCCGACGTGGCGCGGAGCATGCTCCAGGGCGCGCGGCCGCCGTGGCGGATCCTGGACGTCCGGAGCGCCGACGAGTACATCCGGGACGGCTTTCTGGCCGGCGCCATCCTCGTCGATCTCGAGCGGCTGGAGGAGAACATGGACGACCTTCACGTGCGAACCGATCAGATGGTCCTCGTCTACGGTCGCGATACCGCGACGGGGGAGCGGGCTGCGCGGCTGCTCGTCGAGTACGGGTTCCCCAACGTCCGCGTGCTCAGGGGTGGATTCCGCGCCTGGGCGGAGGCGGGTCTGCCGGTCGAGACGCGCCGGTGAGCCGCCGCGCCCGCCTTCGGGTCGGCCTCCCGATTCTTCTGGCGGGGACGGCCTGTCTGGGCGAGAGCGACGTCCCGTTGGACGCGTTCCCCGACCGGACCGGGACGCTGGACCTGAGCCGGCCTCTCGCCATCGGTGACGGGTACCTGGCCGGGGTCCAGGACGGGGCGCTGTTCGAGAGCGGCCAGGAGCGGTCGATCCCGGCGCTGCTGGCGGGGCTGGCGGGGGTCGAGGACTTCGTCCAGCCGCTGGTGGCCGATCCGGGGTTCGCGACCCGGGGGGATGAGGGTGGCCGCCTGGCGCTGGTCCAGTTCTCGCCACCCGTCATCGAGCGCCAGTCGCGCGGGGGTCCGCCGCTCCAGGCCGAGCTGCCCCGGCCCTACAACAACCTGGGCGTCCCGGGGGCGCTCGCCTTCGAGGCCCTGGCGACCCGCAGCTCGGCCACCTCCACGACCGGCAACGCCTTCTACGACCTCGTCCTGCGGAATCGGGGCGCGTTCGCCGAGGAGGCGGCCGTTCTGGACCCGACCTTCATCCTGGTCTGGCTGGGGACGACCGACGTCCTCGAATATGCCGTGGCCGGCGGCGACCCCGCTCTGGCTCCCGGACTGCCGACCTCACCCGCGACGTTCGAGGTCGTCCTCGACCCCCTCCTCGACCAGCTCGTCGAGCTGACCGACGACATCGCGGTCTTCAACGTCCCCGACGTCACGCTGTTTCCCTTCCTGCACGCCGTACCGCCGATCGTCCTCGATCCGCTCACCGGCGAGCCCAGGACCGTCACGATCTTCGAGGAGGTCGTCGATCCGGTCACCGGCGACACGCTGGTCGTCCAGCGCCAGGTTCCGGTGCCGCTGATCGGGCCGGACGGGCCGCTCGGGCCCGGGGACCTGGTCACCATGGAAGCGGGCCCGCTGACCGAGGAAGGCATCGGCGTGCCGGTCGAGCACGACGGCCTGGGGCTCCCCCTCCCCGACCGGGTGGTCCTCGACGTCGGCGAGCAGTTCGTGGCCCGCGACGCCATCGTCGGATACAACCTGGCTTTGGAGCGGCTGACCGCCGAGCGAGGCCTGGCGCTGGTCGACGCCCACGCGCTCGTGGAGGATCTGGCCCGGACGGAGGGGATCCTGTCGGACGGGGTGCGCCTCGGTGACGAGTGGCTGACCGGTCAGGCCTTCGGGCTGGACGGCGTCTCGTTCACCGCGAAGGGATACGGGCTGCTGACCAACCGGCTCATCGACGTCCTGAACGGCCGGACGGGGAGCCGGCTGCCCCACGTCCGGACCTCGCTCCTGCCGGGAATCCCGCTGTTCGAGCCGGCCGCGCCCTAGGTCCTCACGCCCCCCGCAGGCGGGCCTCCTTGACCGGCCAGGGGAGCGCCCGGAACCGCCGCAGCTCGGGGATCTGGCACCGGGGCGGCAGGGCCTCCAGGACATCCAGGAAGCGGGCCGCTCCCCGCGCCGCGCGTCGATACCGCACGCCGATCGCGGCGTCCTCGTAGGGCACGTCCCAGCGGGCCACCGCGTGATGGCGCGCCCAGGAGCGATCCTCGGGGGTGAAGCGCCCGCTCAGCCCGACCACGAAGTGCCGCAGGACCAGGTACGCGTCGATCCGCGCCAGCAGCTCGAGCTCCTCCAGAAACGCCCTGGCCTGCACGCGGCCGACGCCGCCCTCGCGGAAGGCGAACGTCGTGTGGACGGCGTGGCTAAGCTCCTCGGCGAAGACCAGGAAGGGCAGCACGTTCGTCTCGCCCAGCGACCGGCGGGGATCGAGCGCCTCGAGAGCCCCGATCATGTCGGATCCGTAGAACAGGGCCACCCGGAGGTTGCCGTCGTCGACGTAGAAGAAGAAGCGCGCCCAGTCCGACATCTCGTCGTGGCGGCCGGAACGGGACACCAGCTCCGCGCAGCGGGCGGGTCCGACCAGGCACCGTTCGAGGTCGACCCCCGTCCGGCGCCCGTACGTGTTCTCGAACACGCGCTGGAGGTCCCCCAGGAGCGCCATCTCAGTTCCGGACGCGGTAGAGGGCCTGTCGGAAGAGCCGGTCCACCGACTCCGGGCGGGGCGCCAGGTGGAGATGCAGGTCGACGAGGTCGTTGAGCGCCTGACGGACCTCCGGGAACGTCTCTCCCAGGAATCCGAGCGGCTCGTCCAGCTCGTGGCGGCGGGCGGACTCCGTCCGTGCCGCCGCAGCGTACGATCGCCGACCCATCTCCTCGTAGTACTCCAGCGACAGCGGGCGCCGCCCGTACGTGAAGCGGTGATAGATCCAGTCGGGGAAGAGGCCCGCCAGGTAGAGGGCGCGGTTCCCCACCTCGGCCTGCAGCTCGAACGCCCGCTGCGGCGTCCGCGCCTCGGCCGTGGCGCGGAGCAGGTCCACCAGGTAGACCGTCTCGCGGGCGGGGCGCCGACCCGTCCGCTGGACGTGGAACGACAAGAGCGCCCCCACGTAGTCGGCGGCCACGCGGTGGTCGATGCCGTGGTCGAGGAAGGCCCGCCGGACGAGCACGTAATAGAAGAAGTAGGGGGAGATGTGGAGCAGGCTGGGAGCCTGGAGCAGGCGCTCGAACAGGAGCGCGCTGTCGAGGAGCCGGTCCACCGCATCGGGATCCGCCGCGAGCGACCGGAGCGCGGGGCGGTCCGCCTCGCTCCCGGCCAGCGCGTCGACCAGGAAGTCGAGATCGCGCTCGGTGATGCTCGAACGGCAGTTCGCGACGATCAGGGGGGCTCACCTCCTCGATCGGGGGTCATCTCGTTCTCGCGCCAGACCGCCCCTCCCTCGAGGACCTCCCTCTTCCAGACCGGGAGCTCCCGCTTCAGGAGGTCGATGCCGAAGCCGCAGGCAGCCAGCGCGTCGGCCCGATGAGGCGCCGAGATCGCCACCACCACGCTGGCCTCGCCGACCTCGACGCGGCCCAGGCGGTGGGCGATGGCGACGCCGGTCACCGACGGCCACCTGTTCGCAATTTCCGTACCTATCCGCTCCATCGCGCGTTCCGCCATCGGCCGGTACGCCTCGTATTCGAGATGACGGACGCGCTTGCCCTGGAAGGAGTTGCGGGTCACTCCGACAAACGCGGCGACGGCTCCCGCCGAGGGGTCCGTCACCTCGCCGATCCACGTCTCGGGACGAAGCGGGGCCTCGGTGATTTCGAAGCGGATCCTCACGGGGCTCAGAAATCCGACGGCAGCAGTCGACGGCAGGTGGTGCCAGGCGGGGTGACGACCGTCGGGCTCACGCGAAACGTCTCCCGGTGGAGGGCCATTGCATCCAACCTACATCCGGGTGGTCTCCGGTCCAGATCCGCGAGCGCCGGCTACCCCGTGCGGCGTTGTCACCCTCCGCCGACGGGTGGGATGACCGCGATCTCGTCGCCCGGTGCGACCGGCGAGTCGGCGTCCACGTAGCGCCGGTTGACCGCCACCCTCGCCCGTGGCAGAAGCGGCGCCAGCGCCGGATGGGCCCGCTCGAGCGTGGCCAGGACCAGGGCCGCCGTCGCCGGCCCGTCGACCCGAACCGCGACACGATCGCTCCCCGCCGCCTCCCGGGCGGGACCGAACAGGAGGACCTCGAAACGGACGCCGGTCACCGCCCGCCCTCCACGGCCTCGGCCGTCCCGGTCTCGACCAGATGACGCCGGAAGAAGTCGGTGACGCGCTCGGCGTACGCCGGACGGTCGACGAAGTAGGCGCCGCAGTGGTGGGCGCCGGGGACGAGCCAGAGCTCCGCGTCGGCCGCAGCCGCCAGCCGTTCTCCGTGCTCGGCCGGGACCGTGGCGTCCCGTTCGCCCTGGATAACCAGGACCGGCTTGGACGCGAGGCTCTTCATGACCTGGATCGGGGCGGCTTCGGCGAAGGCCGGCTTCCCGCGGCGGCGGTGCCACCACTCCATGGCCGGCAGGAAGGCCCGGCCGTCCACCCACCCCCGCAGGTAACGATGCGCCTCCTGGCCCGCCATCCTCTCGAGGACCTCGGTCAGCGACGTAAAGCAGCTGTCGAGGACGAGCGCCCGGACGCGCGGGTCACCGCCGCCGTAGGCGGCCACGACGGCCCCCATGGAGTAGCCGAGCAGACCGATCCGGGCGCCCGCGATCCGGCGCGAAACGAGGTCCAGCGCGGCCGCCAAGTCGCCACGCTCCCAGAGACCCATCGAGATCGGCGCGGCCCCGCTCCGCCCCCGACCGCGGAAGTCGAACAGGAGCACGTTGAAGCCGGCGCGCCAGAGGAGCGTCGAGATCCCCAGGAGCTGCGCCATGTGGCCTCGGTACCCGTGGAGCGACACGACCGTCCGGGCGGTCTCCGGCCGCGGCAGGAGCCACCCCCTGAGCGAGATTCCGTCGGCCGTCCGGAACTCGACCTCCTCGTGCTTCACGCCGAGCTCCCACGGCGTGAAGCTGAAGCTCACGTCCGGGTAGAGGGCGTAGGAGCGGTTCAACCGCCAGGCGCCGACCCAGCCGAACAAGAGCCACAGCCCGACGAGCCCCCCTCCGACCAGGAGGACGACGGCGAGAAGCGCCAGCGCGACGCCGCTCACTCCTCGGCGGACCGGGCTTCGGCTGTGATCGAGCGGTCGCGGCCCCCGCGCTTGGCCGTGTAGAGCGCCTGGTCGGCCCAGGCGATCAGGGCGTCCTGCTGGTGGCGCGGCTCGGTGAAGACGTCGGAAGTGAACGGCATGCAGGCGACGCCGCAGGAGATCGTGAGGGTCTGCCCCTGCAGGGCCTCGTAGTAATGGGCCTTCACGGACTGCCGCATCCGCTCGGCTTGACGGAACGCGCCCGCCAGGTTCGTCTCGGGGAGCAGGACCGCGAACTCCTCGCCGCCGTAGCGCGCCAGCAGATCGGTCTCGCGGATCGAGCGCAGGAGGACGTTGGCGAGCTCGCGGAGAACGGCGTCCCCCCGCTGGTGCCCGTGCGTGTCGTTGACGTTCTTGAAGTGGTCCAGATCGAGCAGGATCAGCGAAAGATCCGACCGGTAACGCTCCGCCCGCTTGTACTCCTCCTCCAGGCGCTGATAGAAGTAGCGGTGATTGTGGAGCTTGGTCAGATCGTCGGTGTTGGCGAGCGTGGCCAGGCGCTGGTTGTCGATCGCCGCCTGCTCGTACAGCGCCGCGTTGCTGAGGCCGTTCGCCGCCGCGCTCGCGACCACCTGGGCGAACTTGATCTCCGGCTCCGAGTAGGGTCGGTACTCGCGCGAGCTCAGCAGGACGTAGTCCCCCAGATCGGCGCGCTGGATCTCGAGCGGGACGATCAGCACCGACTTCCGGTCGGGAATCTTCTCGCGCACTTCGGCGGTCAGCGGGTCGCTGTGGGTGTCGTCGACGACGACCACGCGCCGCTCGACGAAAGCCTTCTGGATCTCGGGGTAGTCGAGGAGATCGATCCTGAGGTTCCGGATCTCGGGATCGTCCTGGGTGGCGACCACATAGCCCGTCTCCCGGTCGGCGACCTTGATCAGCGAGGCGCGGTCCGACTGCACGACCTCCCCGAGCTCGCTGACGATCGTGTACAGGACCTTGTCGCTGTCGAGGGAAGAGGAGACGGCCTGGGAGATCCGGAGCATGGCCGCCAGATCGTCGTGGTAACGCTTGACCTCCATGTTGGTCCGGATCCGGGCCACCAGCTCGTCGAAGAAGAAGGGCTTGGTGACGTAATCGCTGGCGCCGGCCTCGAGCGCCTTGACGACGTCCTGACGGCCGCTCCTGGCGGTGAGCATGAGGATCCGGACGTCGCGCAGATGGGGATCCTCGCGGAAGGTCCGGCACACGGTCACCCCGTCGACCTCGGGCATCATCACGTCCAGCAGCACCAGGTCGGGAGGATGGCTACGTGCTAAATCTATCGCTTCCTTGCCATTCCTGGCCACTGATGTCCGATACCCCTTGAACTGCAACATCGTCGTCAAGGTGTCGCAGATCGAGGGATCGTCGTCCACCACGAGGATGTACGGCTCCCCTACCGCCGGGCGGGGTTCGGCTCTCGCGGGAGCATTCAGGAGGGGTCACTCCGTTTCGGGTTCCATGTCCAGCTGTTCTTCGCCCGGGGTCCCGAGGTCGTCTCCGAGCCCCGCGTCCTGATCGCCGTTTTCGAGCACGACCCGTGCCACGTCGCCCACACGATGGCCCTCTTCCAGGTTGATGAGCCGGACGCCCTGGGTGGCCCGTCCCATGATCCGGACGCCCTTGACCGGGAACCGGATGATGATGCCACCGGTCGTGACGATCATGAGCTCGTCCTGCTCGACGACCTCCTTGACTCCCACCAGGGGACCGGTCTTGGCGGTCGGGCTCAGCGTCTTGATTCCCTTCCCGCCACGATGGGTTACCCGGTAGTCCTTGATCCGGGTCCGCTTGCCGTAGCCGTTCTCGGTCACCGCGAGGATCGCGTTCTGCTCGTTCTTCACGACCACCATGTCGAGCACGCCGTCGCCCTTGCCCTGCAGCGTGATCCCCTTGACCCCCTGCGTGTCACGCCCCATGTCGCGGACCTCGTCCTCGTGAAAACGGATCGCCTGTCCCTTCCGGGTAGCCAGAACGATGTCGTTCGTGCCGTCGGTCAGCTGGGCGCCGATCAGCCGATCGTCGGCGCCGACCCGGATGGCGATGATGCCGCCCCGCCGCGGGTTGCCGTAGGCGGACAGGACCGTCTTCTTCACCTGCCCCTGCTCGGTGGCCATGACCACGAAGTGCTGGTCGTCGAAGCCGCGCACGCTGATCACGTCGGCCACCGCATCCCCCGGCGCCATCTCGAGAAGGTTAACGATCGGCTTGCCCCGGCTCGCCCGCCCCCCCTGCGGGATGTCGTACACCTTGAGCCAGTGGCAGCGGCCCTGTTCGGTGAGCACCAGCAGGTAGTCATGGGTCGTCGCCACGTAAAGACGCTCGATCCAGTCGTCCTCCTTGGTCCCCATTCCGGTCACACCGCGGCCACCCCGGCGCTGCTGACGATAGGTGGACACGGCGATCCGCTTGATGTAGCCGGTGTGGCTGATCGTGACGACCATGTCCTCCT
>DATEDS010000184.1:0-8011 GCA_035281565.1 Gemmatimonadota bacterium | reverse complement strand
CTACGAGGTCAAGAAGCGCATCAAGCCGTTCCGCCCGCGCCCGCCGGACGCACCCGACGGCACGTGGCGGATGGACCAGGCGGACGTCGACCGCGTCCAGGAGTTCCGGAAGTGCATCGAGTGCTTCCTGTGCCAGGACGTGTGCCACGTACTGCGTGATCATCACGAGCACGCGCGCTTCGCGGGACCCCGCCACTACGTGCACACGGCCGCCCTCGAGATGCATCCGCTGGACGTCGAGGACCGTTCGGCGGAGGTCCGCGACGCGCAGGGGATCGGCTTCTGCAACATCACCAAGTGCTGCACCAGGGTGTGTCCCGAGTCGATCACGATCACCGACAACGCCATCATCCCGCTCAAGGAGCGGGTGATCGATCGCCACTACGATCCTCTGAGCCGGGCCTGGCGCGTGATCCGGGGCGGCGGCGCGAGAGGTCCGGAGTGACCGAGCTCAAGCCGATCTCCAGGGAGGCGATCCCCCACGCGCTCGACAAGGTCGAGCGGTACCGGCTCCTGAACGAGCCCGCCGAGGCCGAATCGATCTGCCGCGACGTCCTGAGGGCAGAGCCCGGCAACCAGCGGGCGCTCGTCATGCTGCTGCTCACCTTGACCGATCAGTTCGGGCGCGGGGTCGGCGTCAACGACGCCCGGGCGGTCCTCGAACGGCTCGACGGGGAGTACGAGCGCGCCTACTACGGCGGGATCATCTCCGAGCGGCAGGGAAAAGCGCAGCTTCGCACGGGCACACCCGGATCCAGGTCGAACGCGCATCACTGGATCCGCGAGGCGATGACCGCGTACGAGCGGGCCGAGGCGCTGCGGCCAGCCGGGAACGACGACGCCATTCTGCGCTGGAATGCCTGCGCACGGCTCCTGCGCGATCGCGAGCTCGCCCCCCGCCCGGAAGACCTGCTCGAGCACCCGATCGAATGACGGCATGAAGCCCTTCCGGGTCGCACTCGCCCAGATCGACACGGTGGTCGGGGAGATCGACGGGAACGTCGAGCGGGTGAAGGACGCCCTCGAGCGCGCGGAGGAGCACCGGCCCGATCTGGTGGTCTTCCCGGAGCTCACGCTCTCCGGCTATCCGCCCGAGGACCTGCTCCTCAAGCCCTCCTTCCTGGCCGCCGTCCGAAGGGCCCTGGACGAGGTGGCGGGGGCGGTCGGCGAGGCGGTGGCGGTGGTCGGGTTCCCGGACCGGGAGGCCGACGTCTACAACGCGGCCGCCGTGATCCGCCACGGCGAGGTCCGCCACGTCTACCGGAAGCGGTACCTCCCCAACTACGGCGTGTTCGACGAGAACCGCTACTTCCAGACGGGATCCGAGATCCCGGTCTACGCGCTCGGCGACGTGACCTTCGGGGTCACGATCTGCGAGGACATCTGGTATCCGGGGGAGCCGCTGACGGCGCAGGCCCTCTTCGGTGACGCCCAGCTCGCGGTCAACCTGTCGGCGAGCCCCTACCATGCCGGGAAGGGCCACGACCGCGAGCGGATGATCGCCACCCGGGCCGAGGACAACGCCGTCATCGTCGCCTTCTGCAACCAGGTGGGCGGGCAGGACGAGCTGGTCTTCGACGGCCGCTCGCTGGTCTTCGACGAGGACGGCGGCCTGATCGCGAGGGGCGCGACCTTCGCCGAGGACCTCGTCATCGCCGACCTGCCGATCGAACGGGTGTTCCTGGAGCGGCTCCACGACCCGCGCCGGCGGCGGGTGCGGGAACGGGGGCTGGATCGGCGGCTGCTCATCGAGCGGGTCGATCTCGGTCCACGCCGCGATCCTGGGGGCCGGGAGCCGGCCTCGGCCGTGATCTCGCCGGACCCGGAGAGCCGGGCGGCCGAGATTCTGGAGGCTCTCACCCTGGGGCTTGCCGACTACTTCCGGAAGAACGGGTTCACCGAGGCGTGCCTGGGAATCTCCGGCGGCATCGACTCGGCGGTCGCCGCGGCGGTCGCCGCGCGGGCCCTCGGTCCGGAGCGAGTCCACGGCTTCTACCTTCCCTCGCCCTTCTCCTCCGAGGAGAGCGAGGCCGGGGCGCGTGCCCTCTCCGAGAACCTCGGGATCGTGCTGACCGAAATCCCGATCGAGACGATCTTCCTCGAGTACCGCGAGGTGCTGGCCGACATCTTCGAGGGCGCGGCCGAGGACGAGACCGAGGAGAACCTCCAGGCCCGGATCCGCGGAAACCTCCTGATGGCGATCTCCAACAAGTTCGGCTGGCTCGTCCTGGCGCCGGGCAACAAGAGCGAGATGTCGGTCGGCTACTCGACGCTCTACGGCGACATGGTGGGGGGGTTCGCGGTGCTGAAGGATCTTCTCAAGACCGACGTCTACCGGATCGCGGAAGAGATCAACCGGCAGGCCGGTCGCGACGTGATCCCGACCGAGACGATCGCCCGCGCGCCGACGGCCGAGCTTCGACCGGGTCAGAAGGACACCGACACCCTGCCGCCGTACGATCTCCTTGACGGGATCCTGGAAGCCTACGTGGAGCGCGACCTCGGCGTCGAGGAGATCGTAGGGCTCGGCTTCGAGGCGGAGACCGTGCGCTGGGTCGTGGAAGCGGTCGACCGTAGCGAGTACAAGCGCCGTCAGGCGCCGCCGGGGATCAAAATCACGACGCGCGCGTTCGGCAAGGACCGCCGGATGCCGATCACCAACCGGTATCGCGAGTAGGCGGAGCGTGGCCCCATCCGATCGTCGCGGGCCGTGGGCCCGCCTTCCCCTGCCGACCCGGATCCTGATCGGCCTGGCGACCGGCCTCGTCCTGGGGCTGGTCGCCAACCTGTTCTTCTCGGAGGCGGCCTGGCTCGACCCGCTCATCCAGTACGTCACCTACCCGATCGGCCAGATCTTCCTGCGCCTCATCTTCATGATCGTGATCCCGCTGATCTTCGCGGCGCTGACCTTGGGAGCGGCGGAGCTCGGCGATCTGAGAAAGCTGGGCCGGATCGGGATCAAGACCTTCGCCTTCGCCCTCACCGTCACGCTGATCTCCGTCATGATCGGGGTCACGCTGGTCAACACGATCCAGCCCGGCCGCGGCATCGATCCCGAGGCGAGACAGGAGCTCGTGGAGTCGCTCGTCTCGCCCGACGCCCGCCGCAGCGTCGAGCAGGCCGACGAGGCCCGCCGCACGAGCATCGTCGACACCCTCCTCAACATCATTCCGCGGAACCCGATCGAGGATGCCGCCCGTGCTTTCGACGGGAGTTACCGCGGGGGCGGCCTCCTCGCGGTCATGTTCTTCTCGCTGGTCTTCGGGGTGTCCCTGGCGACGATCGATCGCACGAAGACGGAAGGGCTGATCGCCGCGATCGAGGGGCTGTACTGGGTGGTCATGAAGATCATCGGCTTCGCCATGCGGCTCGCCCCCTACGGCGTCGCCGCGCTCCTGTTCTCGGTGGCGGCGCGCCTCGGCTTCGACATCATCGTCGTGCTGGCGAAGTACGTCGGCGTCGTCCTCCTCGGCCTGGCGCTCCACCAGTTCGGCGTCTACTCGATCCTCGTCCAGGTCTTCGCGCGGATGAACCCGATCACGTTCTTCCGCAAGATCCGGGAGATCATGATCGTGGCCTTCTCGACCAGCTCCAGCAACGCCACGCTGCCGACCGCGCTCCGCGTGACCGAGGAGCGGCTCGGCGTTCCGCGCGAGATCTCGGGCTTCGTGCTGACGCTGGGATCGACCGGGAACCAGAACGGCACCGCGCTCTTCGAAGGCGTGACGGTGCTCTTTCTGGCGCAGTTCTTCGGGGTGACGCTCGGGGTTCCCGAGCAGATTCAGGTCGTGCTGATGTCGATCCTGGCGGGCATAGGCACGGCCGGCGTGCCGGGGGGCTCGCTGCCCTTGATCGTGCTCGTGCTCCAGTCGGTGGGCGTCCCCGGGGAGGGGATCGGGGTCATCCTGGGCGTCGACCGGCTGCTGGACATGTGCCGCACCACCGTCAACGTCACGGGCGACGTCGCTGCGGCGGCCTACGTGGCGCGCTCCGAGGGTCACGAGCTCGACACCGTGATCGAGCCCGAGGAAGCCGAGGAGGCCCTGACGATCTGACCCGGCGCCTCAGCTCGCGGGCCCTCCCCGGCCGGGGAGGAGCGCCGCCAGGTAGTGCCGGTAGTGGAATCCCCAGATGACCGTCATCGCCAGGTAGACGACCGCCACCTCGACCCGCCAGCCGGGCACCATGAGCTGCACCGCGAAGGGAACGAACAGCAGGCCCGCCTGCCACCAGGTCAGCTCCCGGTCCGAGAGCATGACGACCGCGAACAGGGACTGGGCCGCCGTCAGGAAGATCTCGTGGCGCTGCTGGAGGTCGAGCGCCAGCGGCCGGATCGCTCCGGCCGAGATCGAGTAGACCAGCGAGATCGTCCCGATCAGCAGCGTCCACTGGTTCACCTTCGACGATACCAGCGCGGACATCGCCATCGTCGCGTGCCGGCGCATCGTCCACATGGCGGCGATGATGAACTCCGGCGCCTCCGAGGCCAGCGGCGCGATCCACTGGACCAGCAGGAACTCGTCGATCCCGAAGTGCGCGCCGGTATCGATCAGGGACTCCGCGAACGGCTCGGCGGCGATGAAGATCACGACCCCCGAAAACGCGAACAGAAGAACGTTGCAGAAGATCCGCCTGCCGCGCGGCAGCCGGCTCACCAGGAGGGCCGGGCCGACCAGCTCGGGCTCCACCGCGCCCAGGGTGCCCGTCTTCACCAGGTACCAGATGAAGAGCCCGACCAGGACCACCGTGTCGAGCCACCAGAATTCGCCCACGGCGGAGATCACGAAGGCGTAGACGGTCGCCACGCCGAGAAACCTCACCGCGATCATGTCGGCCGGAGCCAGCCGCACCTTGGTGTGCCGCCAACGGGCCCAATAGAGCCACACGATGACCGGCCAGCCGAGCCCGACCAGGAGCCGGTTGGCCCCCGTCATGTTGGCCGCGGCGTAGTGGCCGTAGATGGGGTCCTCGGCGGCCCGCCAGGCGAAGTAGAGGTCGACCGCGTACTCGGGCAGGATCGCGATCAGCGCCAGGATGGCCAGCGCCAGCGCCTGGCTCACCTCGAGCTGGGCGACCTCGGCGGCCCACGAAAGGAGGAACGCGGCGCCGAGGATCCCCGCGCCGTAGATGAGCGCCAGGGTCGGCGGCGACGCCTCGAACCGGGTGGCCACGTGGACGAGGCCCGGGACCGTCAGCAGGACGGCCCCGGCCAGCCAGGCCGCCCCCGCCCCGCCGCGGCTCACTCCTCGGCGCTCTCGGGATCCGGGGGCGCGGTTGCGGAGGCGGCCTGCCCGTCCCACCACTCCAGGAGGGCCTCGGCGGCGGCTTCCGGCGCGTCGACGTGGGGCCAGCGGGCGGTGCCCGGGACGACCTCCTGGGCGAGATCGGGCCGGACCGCGCGGTACGCCTCGGGCGCCGCCGGGTCGCCCCGGGTCTCGGCCCCCCACAGGACGAGCGCCGGAGCCCCCAGCCGGGCCAGGGCCGGCCGCGGGTCCCACACCAGGTCGCCCGTCCACAGCGACCAGAGCGGCCACGCGCCTCCCGGCTGACGGGCCGAGCGGGAGCGCGACCGGGCGCGCTCCTCGAGGTCCAGGGTCGAGGTGGCGAGGTCGAGCTCGAGGGTCCGGCGCTGCACGACCGGGCTCGCGTGCCACCAGTGGTAGGCGTGACCCAGCGGGGATCGCAGGATCTGATACGCGGCCCCGCCCCAGAGGGGCGGTCGAAGGAACCCCTCGGGATCGGGCTCGGGCGGGCCGAGGAGCACCAGACCGGCGGCGGAGTTCCCGAGGCGGAGCGCGGCCTCGGCGGCGAAGGCCCCGGTCACGCCGCTTCCGACCAGCAGGGTCGGGCGGTCGATGGCGTGCCGGACCAGCTCCACGATGGCGTCGAAGAAGAGGTCAGGCGTGTACCGCATGGCCGGCCGGCCCGAGCGGCCGAAGCCGGGAAGGTCCGCCACGTGGACCTCGAGACGGTCGGCGAGGCGGTCGGCGAGGCCGTCCATCTCGGCCGCGGAGGCACCCGTGTACAGGTCGTGGAGGAGTAGGGCGGCGGGTCCCTGCCCGCGGACCGTCAGGAACAGCTCGGCGTGTCGCCACGCGTAGGTCCGCGGGTTGCCGGCCGCCGGACGCGGGAGGTCAGGCGTCCTTCTCGACAGCAGGCGGGGAAGCGCGATCGCCGCGGCCCCGGCCGCCAGCGCGGCTCCGGCGAGCTTTCGGGGGGAACCCATGGCGGCCTAAGCCTAGGATCCGCCCACACCCGGGGCAAGCACGGCTCACGGCTTCGGTTCGGCCTCGACGACGTGCAGGGCGACCGACCGCTGGTGCCGGTTGTCGATGAAGATCTCGAACGAGTACGTGCCCGGCCGCGGGATCTGGAAGTGGTTGATGTCCATGACCGTCTGCGCGGTCATCGGCCGGCCGGGCCGCGCCCCCTGAAGCGCGAGCTGGCCCGTCACCTTGAAGATCTCGTGGCCGTCCTCGTCGGCCAGCTTGATCTCGATCGGATGCGCGCCTTCCTCTCCGAGCCCCGCCTCGACCCGGAGGACCAGGCAGAGGTGTGGATGGGTGCACGGGAAGGTCGAGGCATGGATCGAATTGAAGATGCCGAGGAGGTTCAGCTTCCCCTCCCGGCTCACGTTGGCGGCGTCGCAGCAGACGGCGAGGTTGACGTCCACGGCGTCTACCTTAGCGGCAGAATCCGGCGGGGTCGAGGCGCGGTCGCGAAGCTGAGCGGGAGGAGAACGTGGCGCCCGTGAGGCACCCCGTCCGAGCGGCGGAACTAGCCCGCCAGGATGTCCATGTAGCGCGAGCGTTCCGAGAGGTTGAGCGGCGGGTCGTAGCGGCGGATCAGCTGCCGCTCGGCGAGCCGTGCCTGCTCCATGCTCAGGCCCGAGACCCAGTGGACGGCCTGCGCGCTCAGCCCCCTGAGCTCCTCGAGCTCGAAGAGCTGGAGCAGCCGCTGACGGAGGTTCCTGGCGCTGCCCACCAGGAGAACCGGCTGGGGGTCCTCCCCCTCGCTCGCCGCGAGCAGGAACACGCCCATTCCGGACGGCACGTGGAGCCGGATCGAGAAGCGGCTCCAGCGCGTATGCCTGAGCTCCTGGTTCATGCGTCCACGACCGGCCTCCTGGCCGACGCTCGGGCTACGGATCATCCGGGGGTCCACCTTTCTCTGTTCTCTAAGGCGCAATTCCCGTGCCGTTGGGGTCAGAGATGCGCGGTGGGAGACCGTCGCGAGGCACCCGGAGACTCAAAAAGAGAGCGAGGCCGAACCGGTCGACTTCTCCGCTCGGCCCCGCTCGAGGAGGGCGACCCCATCCAAATCGCCCTCGCTGTTCCACCGGCGTCCGTGAGGCCGACGCCGCTCAACTCGTCAGCAGCGGCTCCAGCCGCAGTGCTTGCAGACCAGGCAGGCGTTCTCGTGCGACACCGGACTTCCGCAGTCCGGGCAGGACGACATGGGCCGGGCCGGCATGGCGCCCGGTCCTTCGAAGGTCTGGGTTGTCGCGGCCGCCCGGGTGACCGCCTCGGCTGACGCGTTGCCCCGCCGCTCGGCCGCCGACGCGCGTCCGGTCCGCTCCAGGTATCGCTCCAGCGCCCGGCCGATCGCGTCCGGCGCCGAGAGGATCAGCTCGCCGTTGTCCCAGACCGGGTTCGGCCCGCCGATCCCCTTGAGCTGCTTGACGATCGTCGCCGGGTCGAGCCCCGAGCGCAGGCACAGCGAGATAAGCCGGCACATGGCCTCGGACTGCGCGGCGGCGCTCCCGCCCGCCTTGCCGAGGGAGGCGAACACCTCCGAGAGCCCCTCCTCGTCCTCGTTGATCGTGATGTAGAGGTTCCCTTCGCCGGTCCGGATCCGCTCGGTCACGCCGCTCGTGATCGCCGGCCGGGGCCGCGGCTTCAAACGGGGGGCGGCCGCGGCCTGGCTCCTCGGCGTCGGCTCGGCCTCGGCCTTGGGCGCCGCCCCCTTGTCGGTTACGAGGATGCCCTCGCGGCTTCCCTCGCGATAGACG
>DATEDS010000183.1:0-6026 GCA_035281565.1 Gemmatimonadota bacterium | reverse complement strand
ACGCCGCCGTCGTTCCCGAGGTCGCGCTCTACACGGAGGGAACCGACAACTACATCTACGTCGTCCAGGACTCCACGGCCGAGCGGCGGGCGGTCGAGGTGGGACCGCACGTCGATGGCCGGGTCGTCATCCTGAGCGGGGTCCGTCCCGGGGAGGCCGTGATCACGGCCGGTCACACCGGCCTCGAGGACGGCGCGCTCGTGCGGATCGTTCCGCGCGAGGAGCGGGAGCTGCGAAGGGAGAGCTGACCATGCGCACCGCCGATACCGCCATCCGGCGCCCGATCTTCACCATCATGCTGATGACCGCCCTGGTCCTGTTCGGGGTGCTCGGCTACCGGGCCCTCGGGATCAACCAGTTCCCGGACGTCGACTTCCCGACCGTCACGGTCACGACGATCCTGTCGGGCGCGAGCCCGGAGGTGATCGAATCGGCGGTCACCGACGTGATCGAGAACGAGCTCAGCTCGATCGAGGGGATCAAACACATCACGTCGACCTCGCGGCTCGGGGTGTCAAACATCACGGTCGAGTTCGAGCTCGACCGGGACATCGACATCGCCGCCCAGGACGTGCGCGCCAAGGTGAGCGTCGCCGAGGCGGATCTCCCCCGGGACACCGAGCCGCCGACCGTATCGAAGCTCGACATCAGCGCCCAGCCCATCATGTGGATCGCGGTGAGCGGGCCCGACCCGCAGTCGATCGGTGAGTTCGCCCGCTGGACGCTGCGGCCGCGCCTCCAGACCGTCGAGGGGGTGGGGAACATCCTGCTCGGCGGCTATCGCGAGCGGGAGGTCCGCATCTGGGTCGATCGCGACAAGCTGGAGGGGTACGACCTGACGGCCGGCGAGCTGGTGACCGCGCTCCAGCAGCAGAACGTGGAGGTCCCCGGCGGGAACCTGGAGTCGGGGGCGCGTGAGACCCTCGTCAAGATTCAGGGCGAGGTCCCGACGGTCGACGAGTTCGCGGGCATCATCGTCGCCTATCGGGACGGGGCCCCGATCCGCGTCGGTGACGTGGCGCGGGTGGAGGACGGGCTCGAGCCCTCCCTCGGTGCGGCCCGTTACAACCGACAGACCACCCTAGGGCTCGGGATCGCCCCGCGGTCGGGCGCCAACTCGGTGGCGGTCGCCCGCGCCGTCCACGAGCGGCTCGAGGAACTCGGCCCCAGCTTCCCGGAGAGCATGCGGTACGACATCGCATGGGACGGCTCGGAGACGATCGAGCGCTCGATCGCCGACGCCCAGTTCGAGCTGCTCTACGGCGCCTTCTTCGCGATGGTCGTGGTGCTGCTGTTTCTGCGGTCGTGGCGGTCGACGATCATCATCGGCCTCGCGATCCCGACGTCGCTGATCGGGACGTTCGGATTCATGGACTTCTTCGGCTTCACGATGAACACCTTTACCGTGCTGGCCCTCGCGCTGGCGGTGGGGATCGTGATCGACGACGCGATCGTCGTGCTGGAGAACATCTACCGGCACATGGAAGAGGGGACACCGCCACAGGAAGCGGCTTCGGTGGCCACCGACGAGATCGCGCTCGCCGTGGCGGCGACGACGTTTTCGCTGGCGGCCGTGTTCCTTCCCGTGGCCTTCATGGAGGGCATCGTCGGGCGGTTCCTGTTCGAGTTCGGGGTCACCGTGGCCGTGGCGATCATTCTCTCGCTGGTCGTCGCGCTGACGCTTACGCCGATGCTCTGCTCGCGGATTCTCCATCACGAGGAGCGGCGGCGGAACGTCGTCTTCAAGAAGATCGGCGAGGCCCTGGACTGGACCGACGCCCGCTACCGGACGGGGCTCGACTGGGTGATGGCGCACCGCTGGTCGACGGTCGGGATCGCGGTCCTGGCGACCGTTGTCGGAGGAGTGCTGTTCTTCGTCCTGCCCAAGGAGCTCCAGCCCGAGGTCGACGAGTCGGGCTTCGTCGTGGCCTCGGAGACCTCGGTCGCGAGCTCGATCGAGTACACCGACCAGAAGCAGAAGGAGCTCGAGGACGTCGTTGCCACGATCCCGGAGGTCGACGGCTTCTTCTCGGCGATCGGGCTGTGGGGCGGATCCAACCAGGGGTTCATGTTCGTCAGCCTGTCCGAGCCCGGAGAGCGCGACCGGTCCCAGCAGGAGGTCATGGACGAGCTGAGAGGACGGCTGAACGGGGTGCCCGGGATCCGGGCCTTCGTCTCGACGTTCGGAAGCGCGTTCACCGGCGGCGGGGATTCCGAGCCCTTCCAATGGGTCATCCAGGGACCGGACCTGACGCAGCTCAACCAGTACGCGGAGATGTTGATGACCCGCCTCCGCGAGGAGGTCCCCGGCCTGGTCGACCTGCGTACCGACATGCGGCTCCAGAAGCCGGAGGTGCGGGTCCAGATCGACCGCGACAAGGCCTCCGCCATGGGCGTCGACGTGAGCCAGATCGCCAACACGATCAACGTCCTGATCGGCCGTCAGGAGGCGACCATCTACAAGGAGGGCGGGCACCGCTACGACGTCCGCGTCGGGGTCGAAGACGCGCAGCGCAACCAGCCCGCCGACATCGCTACCCTGGCCACCCGTGCCGCGAACGGCGAGCTCGTGCGGCTCGGGAACATCGTCAGTCTCGAGGAGGACACCGGGATCAACGTCATCAACCGGCGCGACCGCCAGCGGGCGATCAAGATCGTCGGGAACCTCGAGGGAGGAACCTCTCTGGGCGAGGCGGTCGACACGGCGGACCGGATCTCGCAGGAGATCCTTCCGGACGGCTACGCGACGGCCGTGACCGGTGCTTCGGAGACGTTCCAGGAGACCCTCGCGTCGATGCTGTTCGCGCTCCTCCTGGCGACGGTGATCACCTACATGCTCCTGGCGAGCCAGTTCGAGTCGATGATCCACCCGTTCACGATCATGGTGGCGGTACCGCTGGCCGGTCTCGGCGCGCTGGGGTTGCTGCTCCTGACCGGCCAGTCGGTCAACCTGTACTCGTTCATCGGCCTGATCCTGCTTATAGGGCTGGTGGTCAAGAACTCGATCCTGCTGGTCGACTACACGAACCAGCTCCGCCGTCGTGGCATGCCGCGGGACGAGGCGATCAAGCAGGCCGGACCGGTCCGGCTGAGGCCGATTCTGATGACGTCGCTGACCGTCATCTTCGGCGTCCTGCCGATCGCTCTCGGTCTGAGCGAGGGGGCCGAGCTCCGCCAGCCCATGGCGATCGCGGTCATCGGCGGGCTCACGACGTCGACGTTCCTGACGCTGCTCGTGATCCCGGTCGTGTACTCGCTGATGGACGACGGGATCGTCTGGGCGAAGGCGCGAGTGGGGGCGCTCCAGCGGCACGGGTGGCGGGGAGCGTGGTCGCCGGCGCGGCCGGCGAAATAGCGCGGCGGGAGCCCCCGCTACGCCGTGACCTCCTCCAGCCGGCCGGTCTCGACGTCGTAAATGAAGCCGCGCACGCGGCCGGTGTGAGGGAGGAAAGGGTCGGAACGGAGGCGGCCGATCGACCGCCGGACGCTGGCCGCCAGGTCGTCGAAAGCTTCGAAGGCAAACGCGGGCCGCCGGCCGGTCTCGGCCTCGATCTCCGCCTTGACCTCGTCTTCGCGCAGCATCAGCAGGCCGCAGCCCGTATGCTGGACGAGGGCGATCTCGCGGGTGCCCAGCAGGCGCTGCGAGAGCAGCAGCGATCGGAGGACATCCTCGGTCACCACGCCGCCCGCGTTCCGGATCACGTGGGCCTCGCCGGGCACGAGCCCGAGGATCCGATAGACGTCCAGCCGAGCGTCCATGCAGGCGACGACCGCCAGCCGCCGTGAAGGCAGGGTCGGGAGGCCCGGCCGGTCGAACTCCCTCGCGTACTCCTCGTTGTTCCGGAGCAGCTCGTCGATGGCGCTCATCCCCCTTCCCGGCCTTCCGGATCCGGTGGCCGGCACCGAGTCTCCCGCTTCGACCCCCACCTCGTCAATCCGGCCGGGGAATGCCCGCCGCGACACGCGCGTTGATGGGCGCACGAGGGCCGCATTCGAAAGCCAACCCGCTGATCGAGCACGGGAGGTTCGACATGAAGACATGGTTCAGGATCGTGACAGGAGGGCTCGCGGCCGTGGCCCTGGTCCCCGCGCTGGCGTTCGCCCAGGCGCCTGCCGACGGCGCAGCCGCGGCGACCACGGCAGCGGAGGAGGATTCCCGCCCGCTCATCGTCAAGGTCCACGCTGACTGGTGCGCCAAATGCAAGGCCATCGCACCGACATGGACTCGGATCGAAAATGAGTTCGCCGACGAGGCGCGAGTGGTCGTTCTCGACGTGACGGACGAGAAGCGCGCCACGGAGGCGAAGCGGCTCGCCGGGGAGCTCGGGATCGCGGAGTTCTTCGCCGAGTTCCGCGCCAAGACGGGCACGGTCGCGATCTTCGAGCCCGGCGCTTCCGAGCCTGCGAGAGTGCTGGTCGCCGAGAAGGACTTCGCGGCGTATCAGGACGCGCTGGGCGAGATTGCCGCCACCTGAGGTGAAGGTAATCCCCGCCGACCGTCAGGCCGGTGGCGCGTCGGAGAGCACGGCGGAGGCGGCCCGTGAGCGGGCCGCCTCGCAACCCCACGGTCACCCGGCCTTCCGGCTCGTGCTGGCAGGCGGGCTCGCGCTCGCGGTCACCGTGGGCTGGTGGTGGCCGCCGGTCGAGACCGCCTTCTACGGGCTGGAGGCCTTCCTCACCGATCTCCTACCGGCCGGCACGGTCGAGCGGGCGGCGTGGTTCCTCCTTCCCGTGATCGGGCTGGTCGGCGGGCTTCTGGCCAGCGTCTCGCCGTGCATTCTGCCCCTCGTGCCCCTGAATGCCGCTTACATCGGCGCGCGCGGGGTTCCCCCGCGGCAGGCCGCGGCGGTGAGCGGTCGGTTCGTGCTGGGAGCGGTGCTGGCCCTCTCGGTGCTGGGGCTGTTCGCGGATCTGGCGGGGGCGGTGTTCATCGAGTACCGGGGCCCGGTACGGATCGCGGTGGGCTCGATCCTTCTCGTTCTCGGGGCGATGCAAGCCGAGCTCTTGCCCATGCCGTCGGTTCCGGCCCTGGGCGGGGGGCGAAGGCTCGGCGCCATTGCCGCCGGAGCCGCCTTCGCGCTCATCACGACCCCCTGCGCCAGCCCGATCCTTTTTGGAGTGCTGACCGCAGCCGGGAGCCAGTCCGTGCCCGGGCTCTCGGTGGCGACCATGGGGAGCTTCGCGGTCGGCTACACGGCTCTGGTTTTCGTGGCGGGCGTGGCGGGGGGCCGGGCGACCCAGCGGTTCCGGGGCGCCTCGCGAGGCGTCCAGGCGACGGGGGCTGCGATCCTCGTCGTGGCGGGAGTGGGTTTCCTGATCTCGGGGCTCGTCTGGCTGGCGTAGATCGGGGCCGTTGCCTACCCTCGAGCCGCCGTCAGCCGCTTCAAGTACTCCCGGATCCGCGCCGCGTTGGTGCCGACGTCGCTCCGGCCGACGCGGGAGACCGAGCGGACGTCGACCCGGGTGCCGCCTTCGGGCCGCTCGGCGATCCGCACCACCACGTCGTCCTTGAAGCCGAACCAGAAGGTCGTGTCGGTGGCCTCGATGCGGCCCTCCTCGCGGTCGCTGTCGACGATCTCCCAGCCCATGGCGTGCGCCGTTTCCTCCGCCAGCGAAAAGACCACGGCCGGCGGCACCTCCAGGACGAGCGGCCCGAGCTCCGGATACCCCTCCCGCTGCTGAACGGCGATCGAATCGCCGCCGTACTGCGAGGGATTCGGGGCGTCCGCGCGCAACGGGAGGACGGCTTCGAAAGCCGGCGGGTCCTCCAGGTCGGTCGTGATGTCGTGGATCGGCGGGACGCGCTCGGCGGTGCGTCGCCACTGCCACGGCACATAGGCCGTGACCAGGCCGGTCGCCAGGCCGAGGAGCGCCAGGACGACGCCTCCGCGCCGGGGCGCCCGCAGGGCCAACCCCAGCCCGACGACCGAAATCCCGGCCCCCGCCATCGCGGCGTAAACGGCCCACCGCAGCACCTGAAAGCCCGTCGGGAACTCCCACCAGCCCCACCGCGAGCCGAGCCCGGC
>DATEDS010000182.1:0-8591 GCA_035281565.1 Gemmatimonadota bacterium | reverse complement strand
GGTCGGCTACGTCAACCTGCACGGCACGGCGACCGAGCTCAACGACCGGATCGAGTCGCGCGCCGTCCGGCTGGCTTTCGACGGCCACGCCGACCGGCTCGCCACCTCGGCCCTGAAGTCGATGATCGGGCATCCGCAGGGCGCCTGCGGCGCCGCCGGCATGGTCGAGACGGTCGAGGCGCTCCGCTCGGGATGGATCCCGCCCACCGTCAACTACGAGACTCCCGACCCGGCCTGCGACCTGGATTATGTCCCCAACGAGGGGCGGGAGGCGGATCTCGCCGTGGCGGTCGTGAACTGCATCGCGTTCGGGTCGAAGAACTCGGCGCTGGTCGTGGGGCGATGGGGCGGGTGACGGGGCGTTCGTGGGCGTGCCGGGGAGCACCCTACCGGCGCCGATGGGGCGTACGTCCTTGGAATCCCGGCCGGGGTCGGGCTCCTTCCTGATGCTCGCTGCCCGATCGTAACGGCATGCGACGGCGCCGCACGGGTGCTTCCCGGCACGCCTCGACCGTACCCTCACCACCCCGTCGCCACGGCCGGCTTTCCCGACCGGAAGGAACGGCTAGGGGAGCGGGATTCAGCGACCTGGCAGTCGGTCGGGCGCTCGCCGGGGAGGATGGTCCAGCCATCCGCCAGGTCGAGGGTCCAGCCGGGCCCGGTCGAGCCGCACTCCGCTGGGCTCGCCAGCGGCACGCTCGCGCGGCTGAAGTCGCTGGCGATCACGGCCCCGCCCCGCTCGACGGTCAGGGTCCCCCACCGGTCGCGGAGGACGAGGGTCGGATGGACGGTGCCGTCGGCCCCGAGGGGGATGACGGTGAGAGGATCGAAGGTCATCTGCATCTCCGCGAGCGGCAGGACGAGAACCGGGCCCTCGATGAGACGGCGACGGTAGTCGGCCTGCCTGCGCTCGGTTTCGTGCCAACGGGCGGACTCCTCGATCGCGATGGCCTCCATGCCGTACGGCCTCGCGCGCGACTCGACCTCCTCCTCCGTGACCTTCCCCGGATCCGGCGCCAGAGAGTCGCCCAGGAGACCAGCCAGGTCGCGGGCCCTCGAGATGGCTCCCCGCCAGCCGGGGGCGTAGCGGTCGCCGAGAAGGCCGAGAGCCGGTCCCGTGGCGTAGGCGAAGGACCGCGCGAAGGAGTCGCGGGTCTCGAAATCGGCGAGAACCCGCCGGACGCGCCGCTCCGCATCGGCCCTTGATCGAGCCGCCAGCACGGCGCCGGTATAGGCGGGCAGCCCCTCCTGCAGCTCGAGCGCCGCCTCCGCCTCCCGGGCTTCCGGATAGAGCGCGTGCCGCCGGGCGCGGAAAAGGAGCGCATCCCGGAGAGCGGCGAGGCCGGCCGCCGAGTCCGCCGCGAGCGCCTGTCGGAGAGCGCGCATCTCGAGACGCAACCACAGCCGCCCGTCCCGCTCGGCCAGGTGATCCATGGATCGCTCCAGCGCGCTCAGGTCCAGCTCGTCCTGGATTCGATGGAAGGACTCGTGGAGGAGGAGGTCGATCCGGGCCTCGGGATCTTCCGGCAATGGCAGGAGGATCATCGCCCATTCGGCGCCGGCCCATTCGATCGCCCGGTTCGCGACCGGGAGCTCCTGCGGAAGCGGACCCTGGAACAACCCTTCGCCGATCGGCTCCAAGCCCCCCACCGGAGCGGGTCTGCTGCCGATCAGCTGACGGCTCGACGTGTCGACGAAAAGAAAGGGCCCGCACAACGACCGACCCCATAGGCGCCCGCCGTCCGCATTGCAGGCCCGCTCCGCGTCGGCCACGGCGTCCGCGATCCCGTGACGGGAAACGGCCTCCTGGCCGCTGGCGGGCGGGACCAGACCCGCCAGCGCGGCTGCCCAGGCCGCGCGCCGGATGGCACCGCGCGCCGTCACTGCAGCGCGAACGGGACGGGGACGAAGCATCCCACCAGCAGGACGACGGCCAGCCAGCCGGCCAGCCTTCGCCCGGGATCCAGGGTGACCTGCGGGTCGAGGACGGGGGGGTGCCGGAGGCGGATGACGATCAGGATCAGCACCGCCCACACGTACCATCCCTGCCACCACCACCCCATGACGAGCAGTCCGAGAAAGAAGAGCCAGGCGATCCGATGCTGCGCCCGGCCGACCAGGGCGTACAGGACATGGCCGCCGTCCAGCTGGCCGAGCGGCAGCATGTTGAGGGCGGTAACGAGGAACCCGATCCACCCCGCGAACGCGATCGAGTTCAGGTACAGGTCGTGGGTGGCCGGATGAGCCGGGGCGAAGAGCGCCACCAGCGCCTTGAAGAGAAGGGGCTCTCCGAGGTGGATCCCCCCACCAACCCCCTCGACCGGCAGGACCTCGGACCCGAGGATGCCGTAGATGGCCACCGGGATCGCCACCACCATCCCGGCGATCGGCCCGGCGGCCCCCACGTCCAGCAGCATCCGCCGCGTGTAGATCGGGGTCCGCATCTTGATCACCGCCCCCAGGGTGCCGATCGGCGAGAGCGGCATGGGGACGAAGAAGGGAAGCGTGACGTGGAGCCCGTACCGGCGGGCGGCCACGTAGTGGCCGAGCTCGTGCGCGGTCAGGATCCCCATGAGCGCCGCCGAGAAGGGCAGCCCGTCGAGGAGACGGGTGGGGCTTCTCGGCAAGAGGTCGAGGGGGGCTCCCTCCATCACCGCGCCTGCCCACAGCGTCGTCAGGACCGTCGCCAGGAACAGGGCCACGTTCCACGGCCACTCGCGAGGCACCAGCTCAGGCCGAGGATGGGTCACGGTGGCCAGCGTGGTACCGTTCACGCGCTCGAAGTAGTGCGAGACGGGGAGCGGCTCGAGGGCGGCCGCGAAGCGGGCACGGTCACCGGGCGAGTCGTACCTTAGGCGACCGCGCAGGATCCTCTCGCGACCCGCCGAGAAGACCTGCGCGTCCTCGAGGAAGACCCGCGCCACGACTTCCGCGGGATGACCTTGCGGCACCGGCTCGACGGCGACGTCGGGAACGAGACGCGCGCGTTTCCAGAACTTCCAGCTCATCAGGCTCCGGTTGGAGATCTACGTCGACGGAACGTACCAGCCGCTGGCGCGCCCCGCGATCCGGGCCACCGACCGCGGCCTGCGCCAGGGCGAAGCCGTTTACGAGGGAGTGAAGCTCGTCGGCCGACGGCCGCTCTTCCTCGAGGAGCACCTGGAGCGGCTGGCCGCCTCGGCGGATGCGCTTGGCCTCCCGATGCCCTGGAGCGCGGAAACGTTGCGGCCGATCCTGTCCCGGCTCCTCGGGAGTGGCGGCGAGACGGGAATGGCGCGGCTCTATCTGACCGCCGGTCCTCCCGGCGGGACCCCGACCACGCTGGTCTGGATCGACCCTGTCCCCGACGCGTCGCGGCCTGATACACCCCCCTGGCGGGTGGCGTGCCATCCCGAGCGGGTCGTGCCGTACCGGCCGGACGTCAAACACACGAGCCGGCTGCCGAACGCGGTCGCTCGACGCCGCGCCCGGGCTGCCGGTCTGGACGATGCGCTCCTCGTCCATCCCGACGGCTGGGTGCTCGAGGGGACGGCCTCCAACCTCTTCTTCTTCGAAGCCGACACGCTCCACACCCCGGCTCGCGAGTGCGGAATCCTCCCGGGGATCACCCGCGACGTGCTTCTCGAGATCGCCCCCTCCGCCGGCTTCCGCACGGTGGAAGGCCGGTATCCCCCGGGGATCGTCGCCGACTCGGACGAGGTCTTCGCGAGCTTCACCTCGGCCGGGGTGAAGCCGATCTCGGAGCTCGACGGCCAACGTCTCCCGGCCCCCGTGCCGGGGCCCAGGACGCGCCGGATCCAGGCCGCCTACGCCGCCCGCGTCGAGGCGCGCCTGCAAGTCACCGAGTCGCTTTGACGGGCTCCTCGAGACGCTCGAGACGCTTCCAGCGATCGTACATCCACAGCCAGTGGCCGGGATCCTCGCGAACGACCGCCTCGAGTCGCGCGTTGAAGGCGGCGGCGTCGCGGGCCGCCGCCCGGTCGGGATCCTCGTCCTTCGAGAGAGGGAACGGATCGATCCGGCCCGCGTACCGCGCGTTTCCCACCCGCCGGCAGAAGAGCGTGAAGACGGGTGCCCCGACCAGGCGAGCCAGCTTGAACGGCCCGACGTGGGTCCGGGTGGGACGGCCGAACAGGGGCGCGACCGCTCCGTCCCGTGAGCGCCTCGGCTCCTGGTCCATGATGATCCCCAGCACGCCTCCGCTCTTGAGCCAGGCGAGAGCGCCCCGCATGTCGTCGTGGTCGATGGTCACGAGGCCGGCGTCGCCTCGCGTCTCCTTGAGCCTCGCGGCCAGCGCTTCGTCCTTGGGCTCCTTGTAGAGAGCCGCGAAGGCGTGACCCTCCGCCTTCACCCGGCGGCCCAGCCATTCCCAGTTGCCGTAGTGGCCGGAGAGCATGATCACGCCTCGTCCCTCTGCCACCGCACGATCGAGAAGCTCCAGGTTCTCGAGCCGGATCCGTTCGCGGATCTCGGCGTCGGTGTACCGGTGGCCGTGCAGCACTTCGACAAGCGTGCGAGCCATCTGCCGATAACTCGCGAGCGCCAGTCTCCGGCGGCCGGCCGCCGACAGATCCGGATAAGCCCGGGCGAGGCTCTCGAGCGCGGTCGATCGCCCGTACGTCATCATGAGGAGCGCAGCGATGCCGATGGCCGCCAGCTCGCCGCACCAACGCGGGAGACGTCGCACGAGGTCGGCGGTCCGGGCGGCGAGACTGGCCCTCATTCGCATGGCCGGGGTCCCGGGCGGTGATGGTTCGTCACGGGGGAGGGTGGATGGAACATAGCCGACGGTCCGTGCCGGTCGCAACGCGGCTTCGTTGACGGGCTCCGGGGGCGCTCCTAGACTCCCGCGCCATGGATCCCCCGGCCGATCGCGGGCCCTCCGAGGAGTGGGAAGCGGTCCTCGAGGAAGCTCGGGAGAGGATCGCGGCTCGGCAGGAACGACTCGCCCGGGCCGAGCGCCAGGTGGCGCCGCGCGCGGAAGGCGACTCCTTCCGGGAGCGGTACGGGCGGCTGCTGGACGATCTCCGCAGCTTCGTCGAGGAGCTGCCCCAGGTGGAGCACGAGCTCCACGGCCCGAGCGGCCTCAGGATCCGCTTCGCGCCCACCGACCGCGAGGTCCGGGTCACCGCGCTGGAGGATCAGAACCTCGTCCACTTCGTCTTCGGCCACACGACGCTGGGAACCCTCCACCGCGCCGAGCACCACGCCGCCCGGCCGTTCGGCGAGGGCCCCCCGGACGTCCCCCGGCTGCTCCGGCAGATCCTCGCCTTCCTGATCGAAGGGGTCGAGCCGCGATGGCTGACGCGGCGGCCCGCTCCCGGTCACACGGTCCGCGACGACGAGGATCCGAAGACGGAGATCCTCGAGCTTCCGCTGGAATGAGGCGCGGCGGGGTCGCGGGCGCCAGAACGGCAACCCGACTGCCGGTTTCGCCGCGGAGGCATTCATTTCGGCAGAGGTGTCGGCAGGAACGGCAGGAAAGCGAGCGGTACGCGGGTTGCATTTCCTTGCTGGTGACGGACCGGGCCCGGCCGCCGTATCGGCGATACGGCCGGGCATACCGAGAACCAGGAATCAAGGAGGATCTGCGATGACGTATCTCACCCGCTATCGCCCACTGGACACGGTCTTCGCCCTGCCCCGCCAGCTCGATCGCTGGATGAACGAAGCGTTCGGGGATCTCCAGCTCGGGACCGCCGAGAACCTGCGGACATGGTTCCCGGCCACCGATGTCTCGGAGACCACCGACGAGCTGGTGCTGCGGCTCGAAGTTCCCGGGCTCTCCCGTGGCGACATCAAGCTCTCGGTCGAGCGCAACACGCTCACCGTGCGCGGCGAGAAGCGCCAGGAGGCGACGACCGAGAACGAGAACTTCTACCGGACCGAGCGCTCGTACGGCGCGTTCGAGCGGTCGTTCGCACTCCCGAGCCACGTCGATCCCGACGCGGTCAAGGCGTCGATGGAGAACGGCGTCCTCACCATTCGCTTCCCCCGTCGCGAGGAGGCCAGGGCGCGGGAGATCCAGATCGAAGGCGCCGGCCGGCGCAAGGAGATCGAGGCCTGAGCGCGGTCTGAGCCGTACCCGGCTCCCAGCCGCATGAGACGGAGCCCGGGGCGTGAGCCCCGGGCTCCTTTTCGTTCGCCTCACCTCCTCCCGGCCCCTCCCGCCGAGCCTATCGGTGGCCGCTTTCTTGCTCTTCAGCCGGGCCCGATGAGCGAAGCCAGGGAAAGCCGGCGCCCCGGAATGAGAATCCCGAGTCCACGGACGTACGCCACGGTTGCCGCGGCGATCCTGGCCGCCTTTCTGGTCGGTCTCGCCTCCGGATGGAAAGGTACGGTCCAGGGCCACACCCTGCTCGAGATGGTCGCCCTGATCCTGGCCGTCGTGGTCGGGCTGGTCGCGCTGGTGCGGTTCAGGGCGTTGCGGGACGTCTCCTCGCTCTTCCTCGCCACCGGGTTCCTCGGCACGGGCCTCCTGGATGGCTGGCACCTGCTGGTCTCGAGCTCCCGGTTCGGCATCGGCTTCGCCTCGACCCCGACCGCGATCAGCGCCTGGAGCTGGAACGTCTCTCGGACGTACCTCGCGAGCATGATGCTGCTCGGCTGGTGGTTCGTGTGGAGACAGGGCCGTTCCGGGCGCCTCGAGCCGGTCCGGGCGCGGACGGTCTGCGTCGTGACCGGCCTGCTCGCGATCGCCAGCTTCCTGATCCCCGTCTTCGTCTCGCTGCCGACCGTCTACGTGCCGCGGTTCTTCTGGCATCAACCGGCCGAGCTCTTCTCGGGCATCCTGTTCCTGGCGGCCCTCGCGGGCCACCTGCACCGGCGGGCCTGGCGGGACCAGCTCCTGGAGCGGTGTCTGGTCCTCTCGCTCGTTCTCGGCGCCCTCGTCCAGTGCCTCTTCATGCCGCATTCGGGTCAAGCCTTCGATGCCATGTTCGGCCTCGCGCACGTGCTCAAGATCGGCAGCTACGGGTGCGTGCTCGCCGGCCTGCTGGCGGACGTGAACGAGCTGTTCATCCGGTCTGAGCGCAACGCGCGGGAGCTCCGGAAGTCGGAAGCCAGCCTCAGGGAGCTCTTCGAGAACGTGATGGAGGGGATCTATCGGACCACGAAGGAGGGGCGCATCCTTGCCGCCAACCCCGCTCTGGTCAGGATGCTGGGGTACGAGTCCGAGGAGGAGCTCGGCGGGATCGACGTCCGTGACCTCTACATCGAACCGTCAAAGCGGGCGGGCTGGGTGAGGCAGATCGAGCGCGACGGTGTCGTGCGCGACTTCGAGATCCTGCTCAAGCGCCGCGACGGCGGTCGCCTGATCGCGATCGACAACTCCCGCACGGTCGTCGACGAGAACCGACGGGTCCTGTACTTCGAGGGAACGCTCACGGACATCACCGAACGGAAGGAGTACGAAAGCCAGCTGGAGCAGATGGCCCGCACCGACGGCCTCACCCGGCTGGCAAACCGGCTCCTGTTCGAGGATCGCCTGAGGCAGGCGTTCGCTCAAGCCCGGCGGTCGGGCGAGCGATTCGCCGTACATTGCCTCGATCTCGACAACTTCAAGGCCGTCAACGACACCTTCGGCCACGGCGTGGGCGACGAGCTGCTGGCCGCGGTGGCCCGCCGCCTCTCCCAGATCATCCGCGAGGGGGATACGCTCGCCCGCCTGGGCGGGGACGAGTTCGCGGTCCTGCAGCGCAACGCCAGGGACATCACCGCCATCTCGGTGCTCGCCCGCAAGTTCCTGGAGACCCTCATCCCGGCCTTCCACATCGACGGGCTCGAGATCCACGTCACGACCAGCGTCGGGATCGCGGTCTCCATCGAGGGCCTGGGACCCGAGGAGATCATGACCGAGGCCGACATCGCCCTCTACAAGGCCAAGGAGGCCGGCCGGAACACGTTCCAGCTCCACGACGAACAACTCGCCCGCGAGGTCCGCGAGCACGCCATCCTGCACCAGGATCTGCACGGCGCGCTGGAACGCGAGGAGTTCTTTCTCGAGTATCAGCCCCAGGTCGACCTGCGGGACGGCCGGCTGATCGGGGTCGAGGCGCTCCTGCGGTGGCGGCACCCGTCCCTGGGGCTCCTGTACCCGGACCGCTTCATCATGATCTGCGAGCGATCGGGGCTGATGGTGCCGCTGGGCCTGTGGGTCCTGCGCGAGGCCTGCAGCCAGCGGCGGAAATGGCTGGACTCCGGCAGGGAGGACTTCATCATGGCCGTCAACGTGTCGGCGGTCCAGCTCAGAGATCCGGGATTCGCCCGCGACGTCGTCGATGTCCTGGAGGATACCGGTCTACCCCCGGATCTGCTGGAGTTGGAGCTGACCGAAAGCGTCCTCATGCGGAACACGGAATCCCTTCACGAGTTCCTGGGCATGCTCCAGAACCGGGGCGTCCGGTTCACCATCGACGATTTCGGGACCGGCCACTCCTCGCTGCGCTACCTGACCGACTTCGACGCGGGCAAGCTCAAGATCGCGATGGACTTCGTGCACGGGGTCGGGACGGGCTGCGACGACGACGCGATCGTCGATGCGGTGGTCAGCCTCGGCCACAAGCTGGGGCGCAGGGTGATCGCCGAGGGCG